>CAYJTX010000323.1:0-4516 GCA_964372615.1 uncultured Bacteriovoracaceae bacterium
CGAGTGCGACGGGAAGCCAAGCGCGCTCACTGCGCATTTTTCGCCACACTAGGCGGGAATCAGCGTCAGCCCGAGCGCCATGATGACGAAGCCGAGCCCCATGACGACGCCCGTATAACCCATGATGTCCCGGGCTCGCAGGCCCGCGACAGCGAGCGCCGGCAGCGCCCACATCGGCGTGAGCATGTTCGCGAGCTGATCGCCCATGACCTCGATCAGGATCGCCTGCGGGATCGAGCAGCCCATGGCCTGGCAGGTACCCACGAGCACGTCGGCCGTCACGATCCACTGCGTGCCGCCCGACGGGATGAAGAGATTCAGAAACGCCTGCGACGAGAGGCCGATCACGGGCCAGGTGGCCGGCGTCGACATCGACGAAAAGGCGTTGGCGATGAGCTGCGCGAGCCCGGTGTTTCGGATGACCCCCATGAGGCCCGCGTAGAACGGGAACTGGAACGCGATAGCCCAGACGCTCGCGGACGACCTCGACAGCTGCGCGAGCATGTCGCGCGGCCTGCGGTAGAGGAACATCGCCGCCGTGAGAAAGACCAGGTTCATGGAGTCGATGGTCAGGCCTTTGCGCAGAACGAAGAAATAATGGACGACGTAGGACGCCGGAAGGAGCGCGATCGCCTTGAGCAGCCAGAAGCTGCCTTCCATGCGGTCCGCGAACGAGGAGCTGAGGGCTGGAGCGGGCGTCTCGCGCACCGCGGGCTGCGCGAACTCCACGACCTGCTTCGGGTCGAGCGGGTGCAGCAGCGCCATGAAGATCGGGCAGGCCGCGAAGAGCGCGACCGCGATCACGAGATTCGTAGGCGACCCGAGCGTGGCCGAAATGGGGATGACACCGATCGCGGCCTGCATGAAGTGGCCTGGCGTCGCGCTGATCAGGGGCGCCGAGGAGGTGAGGCCGCAGCCCCAAGTCATCATCCCGACGTAGCCCGTCGCGATCGCGAGCGGGTAGTGGAGCCGGAGCCCGCGCTTCCTGGCCTGCCGGCAGACCTCCTGCGCGAAGAGCGCGCCCCCGATGATGCACAGGGCCCAGCTGATCCAGCTCAAAAGGATCGAAACGGCGCCGATGGCCCAGATGGCTCCGACCACGGTCCGGGGAGCGGCGGCGAGCCGCTCCAGGCCCCGCTGGACCAGCGGCGCGTGGGCGAGCGTCGTGCAGAGGATGAGGTTGATGCTGAACTGTCCGATCAGCAGCAGAACGTCCTTGTTCCAGAGCTCGTTTTGCCAGGCGAGCACGGTGCCTGGGAGCGTCGTCGGGGTGAAGGCGACCGCGCCGGCCATGGCGATCCCGGTGAGCAGCACGGCGTAGATCCACGCGTCCGGCATGAAGCGGTCCGAGAACCACGCGGCGGCGGCGCCGATGCGTGAAACATGGCGTTGGGCGAGTTGGATCGACGCATTCACCGTCACTTTTAGGGTGCCTCCTTCACTTGGCCTCGTCGGCCGCGAACCAGTCCGACACAAGGTAGGGGTAGAGAAGATAGGGATTGCTTCGGTTCAGGCGCCAGGGCTTTCGAACGAGCACGAGGCCCGGCTGAATCGAGCTCAGCGGGACGAGCAGGGCGTTACGCATGAGGCAGTCGTTGGCGAGCAGGTAGATCCGCTGCCGCTGCTCCGCGTCCCCGGTCCGCAGGACCTGAGTGATGAGCTTGTCGCATTCCGGGAGCTGGGCTCTCGGTGTATTCCACTTCGACGTCGAGAGGTAGGCCGCGAGCAGCCGCTGCGCCTCCGAACGCCCGGGGTACTTGATGATGCGGAGAGCATCGAAGTCGGCCGCGTTCCGCTTCTTGACGAGCTCCGCGTGGGGCAGGAGCTCGACCTTGGCCTCGATCGGCGCGCCCTCGAATACGCTCGGCCAGACGCTCACCTCGCGTTCGGAGATCGCGGACTTTGAAATCGTGATCGTGAACCTGAGCGGGTTCGCAGGCGTGTAACCCTCCTTGGTCAGGAGCTGGATGGCGCGATCGAGGTCGCGCATCCGCTCTCGCTTGTGAAAGCCTCGCATCCCGAAGGGGAACATCCCGGCCTGCAGGCGATCTCGGGACCAGTTCATCCCCCGCGCCAATCGATCGAAATCGATCGCGGCCTCGAGAGCCCGCCTGATGGAGAGCTGATTGAAGGGGGGCCGGGAATGATTCGGAATGAGCTGGTAGGTACCGAGCTCGGCAAACTCGAACTTATTGAAGGCTTCGGCGCCACCCGGGTCTGCCTCGGTCACGATGAGGGAGGACCAGTCCTGGAGCTTCGAGAAGTCGCCCATGTGGTTCGTCTGCCGGAAAACAACCCGCTCCGGGCCCCGATTCCTGCCGTAGTAGTTGTCTCGGCGCTTGAGGGTGATCTCGTTCGCCCCGCTTCCGGTCAGGACGTACGGACCCGTCCCCACTGCACCCTGCAGCAGGTCGATGGTGCCTGAAGGCCCGGGCTTGAGAATCCGGCAGTTCGCGTCCGAAAGGTCGTTGATGAGGAGTGGGGCGGGTCGGACCGTCTGGATCTCGATGGCGTTGCCGAACGCCACGCGCATCCCCCGCACGTGCTCCGCGCGCTTCGACTTGAACTCATGGTAGCCGTCGACCTCTCGAAGCGCGAACGAGACCTCGTTCTCGAGCGAGAGCATGCAGTGTTCGAGCGCGTCGATCACGCCGGCTGGGGTGACCGGGGTACCGTCGCTGTAGGTTGCCCGGCGAAGCTCGATCCTCAGAAGTTTGCCCGGTTCCACCCAGGCCGCGCGCAGGGCGAGGTGTGGGCTGTTCTGGACGCCCTCCGTGACTCCGAAGAGGCCCTCTGCCACGAGGTCGGCGATGTGAGAGTCGCTGACCTGGACGAGCCGGTCGACGGGCAGGGTCGAGGGGATCGCCTTGACCGGCAGATAAGCCGTGTTCGGATCGGTCCGATCCTTCGGGAGGCAACCCGCCTGGAGCGCGAGCGCCGAGGCTACCCCGATGAGCGCGAGAGTCCGCATGGTCGGCCCGATCATCCCCCGGAAATCAGAACGAGTCCACCCGCGCGGTGCGTTCGTCGGTGGACACTCGGAACTTCCACGCCCGCGCGAGCCCGCAGCCCTTGCATCGAGTGCAGCTTACGCCTTCTTCTTCTCGATCGTGAACAGGAAGCAGAGGGTTCCTGCGGCCGCCGCCGCGATGAAGAAGATGAAGCCGCCCGACCAGCCGTAATGATCCACGATCCAGCCAGTGCCCACTCCCGAGACAATGCTGCCCAGGTAGCCGAAGAGGCCGGTGAAGCCGGTCGCGGTAGCCGCCGCGTGCTTGCTCGCCGAGTCGGCCGCGCAGATGGCGACCATCATCTGGGGCCCGTAGACGAGAAACCCGACGGCGCTGAGCGCCGCGGCGTCGAGCCAGGGGTTGCCAGGCGGGATCAGCCAGAACTCCGTGACCGCGAACACGAGGGCGGCCATGTAGAGAATGTTCACGATAGAACGGCGTCCCCGGAAGTAATTGTCCGAAAGCCAACCGGCGAGGACGGCCCCGGCGATTCCCAGGAACTCGAAACCCGCCGCCTTGAGCGAGGCGTTCGCGATCGACGACTGCTTCACCTCGACGAGATACGTCGGGGCCCAGTCCATGGCGCCGTACCGTACGAGGTAGACGAAGAAGTTCGCGATCGCGAGGAACCAGATGGTTCGGTTGCGGAGCACGTGCTCGAGCAGCACCTCGCGCGTGCTCATCACTTCCGTGCGGTCGGCCTCTTCCTTGCTCGTTCCGCTGAAGTCGTTCCGGTGGGTCTCGATGCTCGGAAGGCCGAGGGACTGCGGCGTGTCCCGCAGCAGCGCCCAGACAACGACCGAGACGCAGAGGGCGATCGCCGCCGGGACGAACATCGCCGAGCGCCAGCCGTAATTCTGCGCGAGGTAACCGCCCAGGATCAGGATGACGCCGCCACCGATCTGGTGCGAGGTATTCCAGATCGCCCACTTCGTGCCTCGTTCGTTCGGGCTGTACCAGTGGGTCAGCAGGCGCGCGCAGGGCGGCCAGCCCATGCCTTGGACCCAGCCATTGAGGGTCCAGAAAATGCCGAGCATGAGGAGCGAGGAGCTCAGGCCGAAGAACCAGTTGCAAAGCGCCGAGAGGGCGAGCCCGATCGCCATGAAGTAGCGGGGATTCGCCCGGTCGCCGAGTACTCCGTTGCCGAACTTGCTCAGCCCGTAGGCGAGATAGAGGGCCGACCAGATCATCCCGACCTGGGTTTTCGTGTAGCCCAGATCCTGGAGGAGCGCGGGCTGGGCGGCCGAGAGGTTTTTGCGGGTGAAGTAGAAGATCGTGTAGCCGACAAACATTCCGACCATGATTCGGATGCGCCAGTACCGGTAGAGCGGTTTCACCACGCTCGCGTTCCCGATCGTTTCGCGCGCGGGCTGTGCCTTCAAGAAGTTGAAATTAAAGGAAATTATCTGGGGTCGGAGGATCTTCGTGCTCATCGTACGTTCCTCAGTTCTCGAGACGCGCGCAACCAGCGCCCGCCGGTATGGAGCGGAGAGCGCGCCCGCCTG
>CAYJTX010000324.1:0-4512 GCA_964372615.1 uncultured Bacteriovoracaceae bacterium
CCTTGCGCTCCTGCCCGGCGAACCGTGGAAAGGCCCGGGAGAAGCCAAGAAAAAAGATCGGCTGCGATCATGATGATCGCCGCGGCCGGCGACATTGATTGAGCACTTGAGGCACTCAAGGACCGCTGCAAGTTTATAGGATATGGGAATCCGAAGGCGGGCCTATGGTTTCTAGGCATTGAAGAGGGCGCCACTGAAAGCCAAGCCGACGCCGAACAGACTCTCTTCGGTGACTTCAGCAAGAACGGACGCCGGGTAGACCTACCTGGGCCTGATTGCACCCATTCTCATTTTACTCTGAATGAACACTGGGAAGAGCTCCAAAAGCTGACGCCAGCAAAGAAGATTCGACGTTTGCCTTCGCCTGTTTGGGTCTACACGAGCAAGATTATCGCTGCCATAAGTGGTACCGCCTCATTGCCCCTCCGGTATGGCGAGCTGGCAGCGGCATTCAAGGAGATCGGGGCCGCTGGTGGACAAGCCTTCATTTCCGACGTCTTTCCCCTCGGCAAACGCAAACAGAATGACTGGCCCTTCGACAAGTGGTTCAGCAAGGAGCAATACGAAGCTGTCGTAGCCAAAGAACGGTTTCCCAGGCTCGCGAAAGCTCGGCCAAGGGAGAGTGTCGTTATTGGCCACGGAAAGTCAGTATGGCCGCATCTTCAGCAGATCTTCTGCGCTGCGGGGGAGCAGCCAACACGAGTATTGAACGACCAACGCCGCCTGGTGCCGCGCTTCTCCGAAGCGAACACGATTCTCGAAGTCTACGCAGAGTCCAAAGTCATCCTCTGTCCTTTCTTCAGCACCAGAGGCTGGATGAACGAACGCGTCGTCTTCGAGGTCGCGACATGGGAGTGTGGAATGAGCCGCCCCTTCTCTTTTTTCCAGCCGAACGGCGTCTGCCCGAGCAGGTATCCCGGGCGGCGATGCACGCCGGTCAGGAGCCCGAGCCGTTTGAGCCGGCCCAGAACGCAGGACCGGCTGAGCCCGAGCTGGAGCGCGATCTGCTTGGGAGAGAGCCCCTCCTCGACGTATTTCCGGCGCAACAGGACTTCGTCGCGCGCCGGGGTCTGGATGAAAACTTCTACGGTATCCGTTACTTGCGGGTGGCGCGGGCTGGTTCGGATACCCTCCCGCTTGCTACCCCAATTTTTAGCTGTGATTTCAGCTGTTTAGAAAACCCGCCCCGCTCCTGCGCGGCGGGTTTTCTTGTCCTGCCATTTGTATGTACAGGTGCACTTACGTCAGGTAGGATAAAGGTGTGAAGGTCGACGGCTTCGACTGGGATTCCGGCAACACATTCAAGAACGAAGCGAAACACGGGATCTCGCGCGAGCCGGTCGAGGAGTTCTTCGGGCGGAAGATTTGGGTCGCACCGGACCTCAAGCATTCTTCTTCCGAGGACCGATTCCTGCCCATCGGGCGCGGCCCAGGCGACAGGCCGATGATCGTGGCTTTCACGTTTCGAGCTCTGAAGGGATTGAAGTTGATTCGACCGATCAGCGCCCGCTTCATGCACGCGAAGGAGGCTGTGAAATATGAGCAAGCGTTTACCAAAGTTGAAAAGTGATCGCGCGGCGAAGGCCGCACTCAAGGGTGACTTGAGCGATTACATCTCGCCCCAGAACTTCAAACCGGTGACGTTCGAGTTCGCGCGCAAGGACAAGAGCATCACTCTTCGGGTCTCGAGCGAGCTTCTGGACGCGGTCCAATCGGAAGCGAAGCGCCGCAGGACCAACTACCAGAAGCTCATCCGGGAAGCCATTGAGCGGTTCCTCAAGAAAGCTGCGTGACGCCATGTCTCTCGGAACGCGCAAGCGAAAGAGCGAGCACGCGGCGCCAAGAATGGCGGCGGTCACTGGGGACCTCGGGAAGAAGCCAAGCGCATCTCGAGGAAGCTTAGGAGGTCGACTGACAAGGAAGAAACGAAGCGCGGTGAACTCGAGGCCAAAGGCACCCTACCGAAGACCCATCGCGGGGAGCATGCCAACCGGTGAGCCCTCCGCGCGAGCTGTTCCTCAATCACGTGTTCCTCAAGAACCGGATCGCCGAGCTGGGAATCAAACAATGGTGGCTCGCCGAGCAGCTTGGAGTCGACCGCCGTACCGTCATTCGATGGGTCAATGGGCAGATTCGCTCCATCCAGCCGGGGAATGCTGACTCGCTCAGCCGCATTCTGGAATCCACGATCGACCAGCTCGGGCCCATCGGCGACTGGAACGTCATCGAGACCCTTCTCAAGGCATCGCTCGTTCCGAACCTCCCACTCAATGTTCTCGGAGAGTTGTATGATAAACTCTGCGTCGCATCCTGGCGGCAAGGCAAGCTGGACCAGGCAGAGCGATACAACAAGAAGACCCTGGAAATCGCGCGAAAGGTTGCCGACAACGCCCTAATCGCGAATGCGCTGGCGAATCGAGCGAATCTGCTTTCATGGCGCGGAAAGACGAAGCAGGCCGTCGACACCTACGACGAGTGCCTGAAGCTAGCGAAGTTCATGGAGCCGCGCCAGGTTGCCTCGGCCCACTCCAATCTCGGCGCGGTCCTCTACGAGACGGGTGAGTTCGACGCGGGCGAGCGCCATCTCCACAGGGCTCTCCACATCTACGAAGATTGTGGACGCCCGACGAACCGGAGTATTGCCCGCTGCCACCTCGCGATTCTCTATCTGAAGTCTGAACGACTCGCGGAAGCCAAGGCGGAGTGCGAGCGTTCCTTGGGTCACGCGGAACGCAACGAATACCGCCGTGGGCTCGCGATGGGAAAGCTGATCCTCGCGGAAGTCGCGGCCAGAGAGAAGGCTGCGCCCTTGGCGTTCTCACTCATGAAGGAAGGCGTCGAGGCGTTCTCAAAGCTGGGGATCGAGGAGTCGCTGAATTTCGAGTTCACGGGGAAAATCCAGGGTCTCCTTGGCGACCATGCCTCGGCACAACGCGATCTGGAGCATGGAATCAACCTCGCAGGAGGCTTCCCGTTAGCGCGAGCGGCCTTATTCGTCGAGATGGCGGACGTTCTACGGGCTCAGGGCGATCGGCGCGCGCGCGACTGGATCGAAAGGGCGGCAGCCCTTTTCATGGAGTGCGAAGCACCTGTCCTGGCTAAGAAGCTAAGAGAACAGTGGAAACTCTAGGATGTCACCCCATGTCTCTATCGTGGAATCATGACGTCCGGTAGAAAGCGCCTGGAATGGAGGTTCTTATGAATTGTCAGGATTTTCTAAACCAGGCTTGGAACGATCACGCGAGCCGCGCTGAAGAAGTCGCGGTCCGCCTGCCCGAGGGCATTTCGCTTGTAGACGAGGAGAGACAGGTTACGCCCATGGTCCAGCTCGTGGCCCATGTCATGGGCGAACATCTCGGCAAGTGGTCCGAAGGCGTTGATCTTCTCAACGCGCTCGGCGCCCGTTCTGCGGCCAAAGCGAGCAAAGACGGAACAGCCGCGATCGAACGCGCGACCGCGTCCTTGGATTTGGCGTCCGGGGTGACCTCGGACCTGAGTCGGTTCTCGGTTTCCGACCGGGTCAGGATACTGGCTCAAGCCGCGGCCGCCCTGATTGGCCAGAAGAGCCCCGCTCGTGCCAAGCTCCTCTTTTTTGAGTCGCTCGACCTCGCCGAGCGCAGCATCGGGAAAGACGATCCCGCGAACCGCGCTCTCGCGGTGACGGCAAACAACCTGGCCTCCGGGCTCGAGGAGAAGGCGAACCGCAGTGAAGAGGAACGAGCTCTCATGCTGGCCGCAGCGAAAGCGGCCCGGCGTTATTGGGAGATCGCGGGAGGCTGGACGGAGGTCGAGCGGGCCGAGTACCGCCTCGCGATGAGCTATCTGAAAGCGGGAGAGCCTTCGGAAGCTCTTCGGCACGCCCAGGCCTGCCTCGAGATCTGCGAGGCGAACCTTGCGCCGGCGCTGGAGTTCTTCTTCGGGTACGAATGCCTTGGGGTTGCCGAGCGAGCGAGGGGCAATGAGCTGGGCTGGGCCAAGGCCGTCGAGCGGATGGAATCGTTCTTCTCGCAGCTTACGAAAGAGGATCAGGAGTGGTGCCAGGCCAGCCTGGAGAAGATGAAGGCGTGAGGAAACGCTTGAAGAACGAGCGCGCGTTTCCTACAATAGGAAAAATCGGGCCGCAAGTGCGCGGAAAGATTCACTGTGAGTCTGTCACCCCAGTTTTGGGGGCGCATTCCAAACTTGTGTGAACCCAGCTTTTTCGAGAACTATCTTCATTCCAGTATCGTCCGTGGTGGCGAATAGCGGACTTGACTCGCGTTCGAGCAAGCGGCGAACGAGATCTGACGAGATCCCACGTCTTC
This sequence comes from uncultured Bacteriovoracaceae bacterium, assembly GCA_964372615.1. Lineage (GTDB taxonomy): Bacteria > Bdellovibrionota > UBA1018 > UBA1018 > UBA1018 > CAYJTX01. The sequence continues at coordinate 4,305 of CAYJTX010000324.1, forward strand.
GGTGGGATTCCCTCACAGCAACGTAACCCAGCTCCGGTGCTCCGTTCGGAATGGACTTCCCGGATTTCGCTTCTATTTTCCTCGCATATGATGGCCAAGCCCTCTTAATCGCGGCTACTCCAACCACAAGGTCTCCGTCATAGGCAATAGCGACTGTCCTGTCCGGGCAGGGGTGACAGTAAACGGCTGAATCAGCAAGATAGGGTCC
>CAYJTX010000325.1:0-4499 GCA_964372615.1 uncultured Bacteriovoracaceae bacterium
CAAGCCGACGGATTCTTTTAGTCGATTCCGAAAGATGTTCGGCGGAAAATCCAAGGTGGGAGCGGGGGTCGCACCGGGCAAGGGCGCGAAGGCGGCTAAGTCCGGCGCTGCACGCAAGACTCCGACTGCGGGCGGCGGCGGCAACAAGTCCGGCGGGTCTTCCTGACGAGACCTTTGTCGACTGCTCAGGGGTTGGTCAGCTGGCGTGCTATTTCGCCTGAACCCAGGACTATTTTCACTTAAAAACAGCTAGTTAGATACGCCCCCTCGGCCCGAGCCTTGCTTTGATTGAGGTCATGCATAAGGGGGCCCCATCCATGACAGGCCGATTTCGAACCATTCGAGCGCTCCTCAGTGGGATCGTGATTCTTGTGATTCCGTTTCAGGCTGTGTCCGCGGCCGAGCCGCCCCAGACCGGACTCAGGGGTGATGCGCGGCCAGGCCTGCCCTGGACGGACTCGGCGTTTCGGAGTTGTGGCGTCTCCTGCACCTACGAGAAGGCCAACGAGAATCTATCCCTCGAGGCGCTCTACATTCTCAAGAAGCTGGAGACGCTCAAGAGCGCGGGCGACCTCACGATCGAGAACAACCTCGCTGAATTTTGCCTTCCGACGGAGCCGAACCAGAAGGCCGCCCAGTCGCGAGCACGCGCCTGCTACGAACGCTACCTTCGAGTTCAGGTGGGAATTCTCAAGCGAATCCGAACCGCGATCGTCGCCAACAGCGACATGGCGGGGGCCCTCAGAACGCAGAAGCTGAGGCCGGAGGATGCTGCAATTCCCGTCGTCTCCGTAGAACCCTCCGACGCCGCGACGCCGAAGCTGTCGCAGGTCCCCTACCTGCCGACGACAGAAGATCTCCAGGCAGAGTATCGCCGCGGTCGAGCGATTACGAGCCCGGAATACGAGCGCTGGGCCAGGAGCATTCCCCGCGAGCCCGCCCGGGACGACTTCGTTAAGTTCCGGGAGATCCCCCGCGACGCCGAGAATCCCGAGGGCGAGAAGATTGTCATCGTGGATACGAATCCCGACGGCGCTCCGAGGTACGACGAGGCTGCCTTTCAGGCAGCGCTCACTCGATATCGCGAGGACAAGAGAATCTATGACCAGGATCTCGAAGGGATGCTGGGTTACCGGCCGTCCGGGACGAGGCCGCCCGAGATGAACGACTCAGTGGTGGCCGCCGAGAGCAAGGCTGCGTTCAACCAGGCACGGGGCGTGATGGTGATGACGACGAACCGGGCCCTCGTGCAGGGGGGAGCGGTCCCCCGGGAAGTGAGCTTCACGACGGTGTCTCCCACCTCCGACGCGCAGGCGGGATTTGATGGAACTGAGAGAGTTCGTGCGATTCTGCCAACCACCGAGGGACGCGACGTCTTCATCGCTGCGGCCCCCGCGGACCTCGACACCGAGATCGGGAAGCTGGATCGGGAGCTTCGTACCGCGCACGGGCACTAAACCTGCGAGAGCCAGATCACGACGCGAGTCTTGCCCGCGGGCAAGGCTCGCTTGGACTTCACCTTGTACCAGGTGAATGGTTCTCGGGCCGCCGTTCCCGCGTCCGAGTCTTCCAGCGTCTCGGCGGCGGCTGGCGGGTGAATCAGCCCGACGGTCAGCTTCTGGAGCTGCTGCTTGATCTGGGCCAGGGTTTCGACGGGAACGAGCAGGTCGAACTGGATCCCTCCGGGAAATTCGGCTCCTCCGACGTTCGATTCAGCCGAAACTCCAGCGTCCTTCAGGATCTGAACGATCTTGTTTCGGAGCTCACGAGGACTGTTCGTCCTGAAATTGAATCGCCAGATCTCCGATTGCCCGACTCGGACGGGTTCCGCTTCGGTTTCGGCCTCGCTTGAGAAGTCGTCCGAGACGACAGAACCCGCGGCCTTCTGCATCGAGGGAAGGGATCTGCCGCGGGTGAGGGGTGAGTCTGGAGCAGTGTCGGAGAGCGTCGCTTCAAGGCTGAACTCGTCCAGTCGGCGCTGCAGGCCGCGTTCGTAGAGGCTCCGGATCCGCGGAGCCATCGCCACGACGAAGAGGATGGCGACGGCGATCGTGACGCCCTCGACGCCCGTTCGAACGTACCAGGGCGCGCGTTCCCATCTCGAACGCCGTGCGAAGCTGTCGGTCCGGGGGAGGCTGAAGGAGAGGGGGGCCTTTCGGATCGGCACGGGGAGGGTCGAGCGTGGCTGTCCCGCGATGGAGGAAAGGATGATTCGGTATCTCTGGTGCCGGCTGCCGCAGCTTCGACAGGAATCCAGATGCTCGTCGGCCTGTAGTCTGGAGGCGCCGACGAGGGTCCCGTCGAGGTAGTCCGATGAGTGGTTCTGCCAGTCGAAGCAGTTCACGAATCCCCCCAAAGCCATTCCTCGAGGGTCCGTAGGGCCTGCTGGCGCCGCACCTTGAGCGAATCCTCGGGCACTCCGAAAGCGGCCGCAATCTCCGGATATGGAATTCCGTACTTGTCCCGGATCAGCAGCAGGATCTGATCTTCCGTGGAGAGGCGGTGGAAATAGGAATCGAATTCCTTAAGGCGTGCGCTGAGCTTGAGGCTGGCGTCCAGCATGATCTGTTCCGAAGAGGTCAACCGGCGGCCGTGGCGCTTCGACAGTGGAATCAGCCGATCGATCGCGATGCGCAGGACCCAGGCCCGCTCAAAGGCCTGGTACGGATCCTCGCCTCGCGCCTCCCGCTGGAGATGCCGGATGACATCGCGAAACGCGATCTGCGCGTTCGTCGGACTCCACAGCACGGATTCGCAGAGGTCGAAGAGCAGATCGCCATAGAGCTGGACGATCCTGTCGATCAACAAGGGCGGCTGTGCTGGACTGGGTTCCTTGGACGACACTCTCTTGAACGCTAGGACGCCCCAGCGTCGGGGTCAATGATGCAGCAGGGAGCTGACATCGAGGAGCCTGCCAGCCCTAGTCAGGAGTCGGACTGAAGTCTGAGGTAGATCTTCCAGCGGTCGGGAGTGATTGCGATCCCAAGCTGCACGCTGGTCGACGGGAGCCAGTCCGGCTTCTTGGGTTTTCTCACGAGGGACAAGCCGGCCTGAGAGGGAGTTCGGCCTCCCTTTTTCTGGTTGCAGGGTTTGCAAGCCGTGACGATGTTTTCCCACGACTTGCTCCCCCCTTGCACGATGGGGATGAGGTGGTCGAGCGTCAGGTAGCCCTTCGGAAACTGGCTTCCGCAATACTGGCAGTGATAGTTGTCCCGGATGAAGATGTTCGGCCTGGAAAAGCGGACGATCTGCCTGCGTCGCCGGAGCGGCACGTATTTCAGCAGGCGAAGGACAGCGGGTACGCGAAGAGTGATGCGGACCGTACGAACCTCACGATCGTATTCCTCGACGACCTCGACCTTTCCCTGAAACAGGAGCTGCATCGCTCGTTGCCAGGAGACGATGTGAAGAGGCTCGTAGGTAGCGTTGAGCACCAGCGCGTGGCTCATGAACTCCATTCTAGCCGGGGTGCTCGTGGCCTTTCAACCAGGCGAGTCACAAGTCATTGATTTGACGGAGAACACCGAGTTAATACTGGGTGCAATGGCAGGAGGCCGGGCAAGATTTGCAGCCATCTTCGTACTGATCGGAGCGGTCGCGATGGGAGTGGCCGGAGTCTGGCTCGCCCGCGACCGAGGGGCGCCCGATTTCGATCTGGCTTCGCGCGAAGGCCGACGATTCACGCTGGCGAGCTGGAAGGGGCGGCCCGTAGTGCTCCATTTCTGGGCCAGCTGGTGCCCGCCGTGCCTCGAGGAGCTGCCGGACTGGCTCTCAGCCGCGGCCCGGACGCCGGAAATCGCGTGGGTAGCGATCAGCCTCGACGAGGGCTGGGAGCAGGCGTTTCGGGTCCTTCCGAGAAATGGAACACCGGAGTCCGTGGTCTCGATCATCGATCCTGATCGAAAGAGTGCCGACGCTTTCGGCTCCTATCAGTTCCCGGAGACTTATCTCCTTTCGAAATCCCACCGGATCGTCGCGAAATGGGTGGGCCCGCAGGACTGGAATGGGCAGAGGGCTCGCGAGGCGCTCGCGAAACTTCCGCTCGAGGACTAGCTCCGCTAGAGCCGCCGCGCGCGAGTGGCCGCGACCGCTTCAGCGACCCACTCCTCGACCGGAAAGCGGGACTCCTGCTCCGCGATCGCGGCCGGCGCGGCTCGGGTCGCAGGATGCCGGTCGGCGAAGAGCGTGCAGCAGTCAACTCCCGGCCGGATCGCGGTCTCGTAGGTGCCCCAGGCGCGTGCGCGGTCGATGATCTCTTCCTTGTCGAAGCACACGAGGGGCCGCAGGACGGGAAGGGTTGTCACCTCGTTGATCGTCGTGAGGTTCTCGAGCGTCTGGCTCGCGACCTGTCCCAGGCTCTCGCCTGTGACGAGCGCCTGCGCCTCGCTTCGGCGGGCGACGCCGCAGGCGATCCGGATCATCATTCGTCGATAGAGCACTGTCCTGAGCTTGGAGCTCGTGACCAGGGCGATTCGCTCCTGGACTTTCCCGAAAGGAAC
>CAYJTX010000326.1:0-4496 GCA_964372615.1 uncultured Bacteriovoracaceae bacterium
TACCTTTCGGAGGAGAACCGCGCGAAGGGCACCCGCTTTTTCGCCGTACATCGGCAGGCTGACGTCTGGCACACGCAGGAGCTCGAGGGGCTCGTGCGGACTCTTCCGCCGGAAGGCCAGCTCCAGGCACAGCGGGCCGCCGACCGCGCCGGAGCGGCGCTCTGGGAGTTCCTCGATGCCATGCCGAATTGAGCTGCAAGACCTCGAGCTTCAGCTCCGAATCGGCTGCACGGCCGAAGAGCGGGGCGAGGCCCAGCCCGTGCGAGTAAGCGCCGTCGTCAGGAGCTCTGAGCACTTCCCGGCCTGCCGAACCGACCGCCTGGCCGATACCCTGGACGCCGCCGAGATTCGGCGCACGCTCCTGGAGCTCGGGGCGCTCCCGCACGTACAGACCCTTGAGCGCCTGGGAGCGCTTGCCGAGGCGAGGCTGAGGGATCGCCTGCCTGCGGCCGGCCTCGAGTGGGAGCTGTCGCTCTCCAAACCTCGGTTCGGCTGGGCCTATGTTCACGCTTGGCGCACGTGAGCTGCTGATCGGACTCGGCAGTAACGCCGAGGGGGCGCTCACGATGCTCCGGCGCGCCCGGGCGAAGCTCCGCGCCACGCCCGGCCTCACGCTCAAGCACTGCTCACCGATCTACCAGTCCGACGCACTTCTGCCGGAAGGGGCCCCCCGCGACTGGGATCGGCCTTTCCTCAATGCGGTCTGCCTGATGGAAGTGCAGCGTGATGCGCTCGACTCCGACTGCGCCCGCGAGCTCATCGGGACGCTGAAGGCCCTCGAGCGAACGCTCGCTCGCGAGGAGGCTCCCCGCTGGGCCCCGCGCGCGATCGACCTGGACCTGCTCGCCTGGGACGGCCCGAGCGTGTCGGAGCCGGGGGTCACGATCCCGCATCCGGGGTTGCACGAGCGCCCATTCGCGCTCCTGCCCGCATCTGACTGCTTAGGCGACCGCCTGGGCGTTCCGGACCTCGCGCCGGCCCCGTGGCGCTGGGGTCCCGTGGAGAGCGTCCCTCTCCGGACCCAGCGCACGGAAAACGCCTGGCCTGAGCTCGTCGGAATCCTGAACCTCACGCCCGACTCCTTTTCGGACGGCGCTCCCCATCCCTCGCCCGAGACCGTTTGCGGACGTGTCGAAGAGCTCGCGGCCGGGGGCGCGACGGTGATCGATCTGGGCGCCGAATCGACTCGCCCTGGCGCGGCGCCGATCACGCCCGAAGAGGAGTGGCGGCGCCTCAGCCCGTACCTCGATGGGATCTTCTCCCTCCGCTCGCGCCTGGGCTTCGTCGTGAGCCTCGACTCTCGGAACGCCGAGACGGTCGCGCGCGTCCTGCGCGATTTTCCGCTCGACTGGGTCAACGACGTCGAAGGTTTCGAGGCGCCCACGCTGGCGTCGCTTGCCGCCCGTTCCGGCTGTCGGCTCGTCGTCATGCATTCCCTGGGAGTGCCGCCCACCGCCGATCGGACTCTGGATCCCACTCGCGACCCGCTCGAGCAGGTCTTGGCATGGGGCCGGAGGAAACTTGAAAAGCTGGGAGGTCTCGGCGTCCCGCCCGAGCGGATCGTTCTCGACCCGGGAATCGGCTTCGGGAAGACTCCGGCTCAGAACCTCGAGCTCCTTGAGCGGGTTGACGAGCTGCACGCTCTCGGCGTTTCGCTCCTCGTCGGGCATTCGCGCAAGCGTTTCCTCGATCCGTCGAGCCGGATGCCCGCAGACGAGCGCGACCTCGAGACCGCGCTCGTCACCGCGCGCCTCGCCCGGAGCGGGGTCGACTACCTGCGCGTGCATGCTCCGGCCGTTCAAGGCCGAGCGCTGAAGCTGGGAGCGCGGCTCTGGCCCTGACGCTGGCGAAGGCGGTCACGGAGCTCGAGGCGCTCGGCGTGATGCCCGCGGGCCAGCCTTCGCTCGAGCCGATCGGGCGTGCGCTCGCCCGAACCGGCATCCTGCGGCGGATCGATCCGGCCCGAAACGTCATCGTCGCCGGCACCAACGGCAAAGGTACCGTGGCAGCGACGCTGAGTGCGCTCCTGCACTCAGCTGGCGCGAGAGTCGGCCTCTACACCTCGCCCCACCTCGTCTCCACGCTTGAGCGCTTTCGCCTTGCGGAGGCGGACGTTCTGGAGAGTGCCTTCGTCGCAACGTACGAGCGGCTGCGCGAGGCGATTCGAGTGGAGAGCCTGACGCACTTCGAGGCCCTCACTCTGATGGCGGCTCATCTCTTCTTCTCGGGCGAAGAGCTGCCACCGGTCGAATGGGCAATCTGGGAGGTGGGCATGGGCGGCCTCTTCGACGCGACGAACGCGAGCCCCCACTCCACTTGCGCCATGACCCAGCTCGGCCTCGATCACACGGAGTTTCTCGGCCGGACGCTCACGGAAGTGGCAACACAGAAATTCGGCGTGATCGGACGCGGAGCGCGGGTAGTCTTCAGCCCCATGGATCCCTGCCTCGCCGATCTGCGGACCCAGTTCGCCTCGCTGACAGGCTGCAGGTGGATCCCGGCCAAGCCGGTCGATTTCATCGGCCCCGAGCGGATCTCCACTGCCTGGGGCCCCGCTCCGCTCGCGCTCGCGGGCCGCCGCGCGGCCGAGAACACCGCCACGGCGCTGACCCTCTTAGAGACGCTCGGGTTCGAGCCGCGCACGGCGCTCCCCGCGCTCGCGCGCGTTCGGTGGCCGGGGCGCTTTCATCGCTGGACCGCCCCTGGCTTCCGCTGCCCCGTCTACCTCTCGGGCGATCACAACGTCTCAGGCGTCGAGAGTCTGCTCGAGATCCTCTCGCGGCACGACCGCGACAGCACCCATTTCGTCGTCGGCATCGGCCGGGACAAGGACGCCGAGGCGATGCTCGATCACCTGTCGGCCGTCTCCGACTCGCGCCTGTACCTCACCGAGACCCCTTTCAAGGGATTGCCCGTGGAATCGTATCCCCCGCGTTTCCTGGGTCTTGCGAAGGCCGTCGAGACCGACCCGCTCCGAGCGCTTGAGGCCGCCCGTGCAGCCGCCCGGCCCGGAGACCTCGTCGTCGTGACCGGTTCGCTCTACCTCGTCGGCCTCGTGCTGACCTACTTCACGAGCTCGGCGAGCGAGATCCGTGCGCCGCACGTTTCCGTGGGCTGAGCGACCTCGCGATCGAGGTAGATATTGCCGCGCTGGCGCTCGCGGATGAAGTCCTCGTCGGTCGCGGAATCAGCCTGGTCGTAGATGTCCACGCTCTGCGTGAAGTAGTGCTTTCGCAGCGACTCGTCGCGGGCGCCCTGCGCCTGGATTGTCAGCCGCTCGTTGACGCGCTCGACCTGCGTGATCGGCGCCGTTCCCTCGACGGTCGTGTTGCCGTCGAGCCGCTTCGCGGTCACTCGGCGGTCGTCGCAAGTCCCGCTGCTGCAGTCGCGGACGACGTAAGCGAGAGAGGTCGCCTCGCCGCGCGTGATCTGCGAGATCGCGGTGCGCTTCACGACGATCTGCTTGTATCTCGCCCGAATCGAATCCCGAACCTGCTTGCGCTTCGCTTTCGTGAGCGCGCGGTAATCGGCGAGGAACTGCTCCGCCTGCGCGCCTGCGCAGCTGCCGAGCTGGCCGCCTTCGACCACGACCGCGACTCCGAGCTTTTTCTCGAGCTGCTCGACGAGGTCGCCGCAGCCTGTGAGTGACAGAGCCAAAAGTCCCAACGTCAATGCAGAGTATTTCATGAGCGATGCCTCCCTAGGCGCAATCAGGTTCCAGACTGGCGACTATCTAGTACGACTGACTCTATAAGTCAACTATAAGGGGGACTTAGCAGCGGATCTCGCCTTTTCTCCTGCGATTCCAGCGGCCTGTCGGAAGGGCCCGAAGTGACCGAGTCCGTCACCTTCGACGCGGAAGTGCCGCGCCAGGCGCGTGCGCGTGAGCATCGCCGCCGTGTTGCCGCTGACGGCGACGGACTGGCCCGCGGGAAAGACATGCCCCGGGTCGAGGGCGAATTCGCGCGGGCAATCGGCGATCGATCCCAGGTAGATCGCGACCTGGCCGTAGTCTTCCTGTCCGTCCTCAAGCTCCAGCTTGAACGCGCGAACGGTCAGCGCATGGAAATCGATCGACCCGATCCGTCGCTGGATCTCGGGGTCGGCCGGATCGATCGTCGAGGCGGACAGAAAGCGAAAGTCGTGGACCCCGAAGCGCGCGAGGAGCCGCCGAAAATCCTCCACGTAGAGCGCGCCGCCCAGGCACTCCCCGAGCAGGACCGGATCCTGGGCGAGCTTTCCGGGCACGCGGCGGCCCGCGAAGACGTCCGAGAAGCAGAGCTCTCCTCCGGGCTTGAGCACTCGGAAGATCTCCGAGAAGACCCGCTCCTTGTTGAGCGAGAGGTTGATCACGCAGTTGGAAACGACCACGTCGATCGATGAGCTCCCGATGCCGAGCGCCTGGAGGTCCTCGATGTGCCCTTCGAGAAACTCGAGGTTCGACCATCGGCCGTCGAGGCGGCGCCGCGCGACGGCGACCTGCTCCGGCGTCATGT
>CAYJTX010000327.1:0-4489 GCA_964372615.1 uncultured Bacteriovoracaceae bacterium
CTCGTGACCTGCTTGCGAAGCGCCTGGAGGGGCAGCTCGAGCCCGCTCATCAGGCAAAGCGTCTCGAGGCGTGCCAGGCCGTCGCGCGGGGTGTTCGCGTGGAGGGTCGTCATCGAGCCTGAGTGCCCGGTGTTCATCGCCTGGAGCATGTCCAGGGCCTCTCCCTTGCGGCATTCCCCTACGATGATGCGGTCGGGCCTCATTCGGAGCGCGTTGGCCACCAGCTCCCGAGCCGGGATCGCGGGGCAGCCGGGCGACTGCGGCTTGGTCTGGAGTCGGACGCTGTTGAAATGCTGAAGCGCGAGCTCGGGCGTGTCCTCGATCGTGATGACGCGCTCGCCCTTGGGAATCATCGCGGCGAGCACGTTGAGCAGCGTTGTCTTACCGCTTCCCGTCCCGCCGCAGACAAGGATGTTCATCCTCCCCACGACGCAGACGTTGAGGAAGTACGCCATGCGTTGATCGAGCGCCTGGGCGTGAATGAGATCGTCGATCGTCATGCGCTTGGTCGGGAACTTCCGGATCGTCACCGAGGGTCCGCCCACGGTGAGGGGAGGGGCGATGATATTCACGCGCGAGCCGTCTGCCAGCATCACGTCGACGTAAGGTTGGTCGGGGCTCACGATGCGGCCCGTGATGTCGAGGATGCTGCGCACGAGGCGATTGAGCTCGTCGATTGTCTGGTAGGCGAAGCCCGAGAAAACGAGCTTCCCGTCGCGTTCGAGCATGACGTTTCGCACGTCGTTGACCATGACCTCGGAAACGGTCGGATCCTTCATGAAGACGTCGAGGGGGCCGAGCTCCGGCATGCGGCCGATCAGCTTCGGCGCGGCCGGCGCCGGGTGAGGGTCCGCGGCCACGGGTTTCAGCGCGGACGAGCGGGCGGGCGCCGGGGCTTTCACGGAATGCGCCGCCGGAACGCCCTTCGCCGGCGCGACGAAATTCGGGTCCGTCTTCTCTTCCTGCTCCGCGAGCGCGGACTTCAGCGCGCCGGAGACGTCCAGCTCGTCGGATTTCGCGGGGGCCGCCGGATGCGGGATCGGGTTCGGGAACTTGGGACGGGGAGCGTCTGCGGCCATCGCGTTTCCAGTCTAGCAGCGGGCGTGGGAGGCCGCGACCGGCAAGGATTGCCGAGCCTCGAGTCAGCCCTCGTCCGGAACCCGGTTCCAGAGCGGAACGAAGACGGCCGCCGCGAGCAGCGTGATGAACGCGAGCGTCGTGAAGACGCCATCCCAGCCCCAGCGGGCCGCGACGAAGCCCGGAAGGCTGCCGCCCAGGATCGCCCCGAGCGAGCCCATTCCGTTGATGAACCCGGTGGCCGTGGCCGCGCCGCGCTTCGTGCCGAAGTCGATGGCGGTGGTGCTGCTCATGAGCGCGTCGGGCCCGTAGACGAGCAGGCCGATCGCGAAGAGCGCGATTCCAGCGGAAAAGGCCCCGGAGGTCACGAATCCGTCGAAGAAATAGAGCACCGGAGCGAGCAGCGCGAGACAGCACACGAGTACCGGAAAGCGCCTCGAGCCGAGGAGCTTGTCCGAGATGTAGCCCATGCCCAGGACGCCGAGCGGCCCGCCGAGCTCGAACATCGCGCTCAAGGCCGCCGAGCCGACGACGTCCGACCCCAGGGTCTCGTGCAGGTACTTCGGGCTCCAGAAGAGGATCGCGTAGCGGGTCGGCTTGACGAAGAAGTACGCGAGCCCGATCGTCCAAACGACGGGGTTGCGGAGCACTTCGCGCATCGCGGTCCAGCGAGAAGGCCCGACTGCGCCCCCGATCGGCGGGGCGGCTTCCTTCTCTCCGGCATAGTGCTCGATGGGCGGCAGGCCGACGTCCTCGGGCCGGTCGCGCGAGAGCCAGGCGAAGAGGCCCGCGACTCCCGCGAGCGCGATCGCTGGGATGAAAAACGCGAAACGCCAGTTGCCGAAGAAATCAGGCCCGGCCATGAGACCCGCGAAGGGCGATGCGATGAGTCCGCCGATCGCGTAGCTGGTGCACCACCAGCCCATGACCACGCCGCGTTCCCGGCGCGAGAACCACTGGCTCATGACCTTGTTGAGAGGGGCCCAGCCGGTGGACTGGCAGAAGCCGTGAACGACGGCCGCGAGCATGAGCATCCAGAAGCCGGGCGCCAGGCCCGAGGCGATCGCCGCCAGGACTGAGCCGATGAGCCCCGCGGTCACGACTCGCCGGGCGCCGAAGCGGTCGGCGACCGGGCCCCAGAGAAACATCCCGAGCATGTAAGCGGTGAGAAACCCCCCGTCGACCAGCCCGATCAGGTCGCCCGAGATTCCCATGGAGGGATCCTGCGCGATCCCGATCTTGGCGACCGAGAGCGACTTGCGCGTGAGGTACGTGCCCGCGTAGGCGACCCAGGTCGCGGCGAAAACCCGCCACCTCCACCGGTCGAAGGCGGAGCGCTCGGGGACGGCGATCGCAATGGAAGGCGCGACGGCTTCCATCGTCAGCCCCACGGCAGCGAAAAGGTTTTCACGTTCGTGAAGCTCTTCATGGCCTCGAGGACGCCTTCCTTGTAGCCCAGGCCCGAGTCCTTGACGCCGCCGAAGGGCGACATCTCGATGCGGTAGCCGGGCACCTCCCAGATGTTGACCGTGCCGACCTCGAGCTCGTTCACGAAGCGCGTGACGTCGTCGAGGCGATTCGTGCAGACCCCGGACGAGAGCCCGTAGGCAGTCGAGTTCGATAGGCGGATCGCCTCGTCGATGTCGCGGAAGCGCAGCACAGGCGAAACCGGGCCGAAGGTCTCCTGCACGACCAGCCGGCTGTCGGCCGGGACGTGATCCAGCACGGTCGGCGAGTAGAGCGCGCCCCGGCGGACGTTGCCGCAGAGGAGCTTCGCTCCCCGCGAGACGGCGTCGTTCACGGCGTCTTCGCAGTACCGGGCCGCAGCCTCGTCGATCACGGTGCCCATGTCGGTGGCCGGATCGGTCGGATCGCCGTACTTGATGACTCGGGTCTTGGCGACCAGCTGCTCGACGAAGCGGTCGGCGACGGCCTCGTGCACGAGGATGCGCTTCACGGCCGTGCAGCGCTGCCCGGAGTTTTTGTAGGAGCCCGCGACCGCGAGATCGGCGGCCCTGGCCACGTCGGCGTCGTCCATCACGATGAGCGGGTCGTTGCCCCCGAGCTCAAGCACGACGCGCCGGTAGCCCATGCGGGAGGCGATGTGCTTTCCGATGGCGACGCCCCCGGTGAAGGTGATCAGCTCGGCGTGCTCGTTCGTGATGAGCTCGTCGCCGATCTCGGCGGGATCGCCGGTGACGACCGAGAACATCTCGGGCGGAAGGCCCGCCTCGTAGAGCACGTCCGCGAGCCGGAGCGCGGTGAGCGGGGTCTTCTCGGAGGGCTTCAGCACCATTCTGTTGTTCGTGGCGATCGATGGCGCGACCTTGTGGGCGACCTGGTTGAGCGGGTGATTGAACGGAGTGATCGCGGAGATGGCCTTCAGAGGCTCGCGCTGGGTGAAGATGCGCCTCTTCTTGCCGTGGGGCGTGATGTCGCACGAGAAGACCTGGCCATCGTCGAGGATGGCGAGCTGGGCGGCGAGGAAGAAGACGTCATAGGCTCGGCCGACCTCGTAGAGCGAGTCCTTCTTGCAGAGGCCGCTCTCGGCCGTAATGAGATCGGAGATCTCCTCTTTTCTGGAGACGAGGAGCTGCGCGGCCTTGCGCAGCACCTCGGCCCGCTCGTGGCGCGTGAGCCTGGGCTTGAAGCGGGCCGCGGCGTCAAAGGCGCGGCGGACGTCGGCGACCGACGCCTTCGGCACGGTTCCGACGAGGCTTCCGTCCCAGGGGTTGCGAACCTCGCTCGTGCGGTCGCCGCGGACCTTTTCACCGGCAATTCTCATACTCTCGTGTTTCACGATGCTCTTCATGATCAGGCTCCTGAGATGTGGTTGAGCGCAAGATCGAACGCGCTGAAGTTCCTGAGGCGCGTTCCGGCGACGAGCCCGCGAAGGGGGCGGTTGAAGACGAGAGGCACACGCTGCTCGCTGAGCCCTCCGTGCGAGCGCAGGGGGGCGTCGAGGCCGGAGAGGTCGTGCTTGGCGGGCGATGTCCCCAGAACGGCGTCGGTGGTGGACACCACGACGAGGTCGCCCACGCGGTCGGCCGGGAGCTCGAAGCGCTCGGCGGCCTCCTCCCGCGAGAGGACCTGGGCCACGCCCGGCTCCTTCCGAAGGCGCAGCGCCACCGCGTTCCGGTCCGTTCTGGGATCGAGGTAGATCGTGGCGTACGAACCGAGCGCCCCGTGATGGACGACGTACGGATCCGTGATCGGCAGGATGACCCGGCTGTCAGGAGAGCGAAGCTCCGGCTCGGCCAGGACCGGCTCGAGATAGGTGACCCGAGGCGTTCCGGAAGGATTCGTCTTGGCGTTCATCCCGTGGTCGGCGGTGAGCGCGATCACGGCGCCCCAGGCATCGAGCTTGGCGAGGTGCTCGTCCACCATTGCGTAGAACTCGATGGCGGCCTGG
>CAYJTX010000328.1:0-4470 GCA_964372615.1 uncultured Bacteriovoracaceae bacterium
AACCGAGCCGGGGGGAGATCCCAAAAATCGTCTCAGAGATTACATTTCCAAGAGCTTCGCGGTCAGGAACGCAGAGGACCGGAAAGATCTTACGAATTTCCTCACGGGCGACGCGAAGCTCCGGTTGACCGCATGGAGCGACGATCAATTTCGCCAGGCTTTCATCGAATCCAAGCGCCAGTTCATCAAGTTCGCTGTTCGAGAAACGAAGCAAGCGTCACAGAGCGAAGTAAACATCACCTACGAGCTGACCTACCTCGACCAGGGCAAGGGCCATGATGCCAAGGTCACAAACAAGAAGCTTTGCTTGATGGTCCTCGAGGACGGGAAGTGGCTGATCAGTGACGTTCGGAACATCAAGGAGCTGGTAGAGTACCGGAACGAGATGGCACTTCCCTAGCGGGCCCCCTCTGGTATTTCTGGGGCCAGCTAAAACGTAGCGATTCCGAACTCGCTGTCCGTTCCCGACAGGGAATGTTGGATTGTAGCGGAGTTCCAGGTCGGGCTCGATGCCGAATTGACGTTGGTATTGTAGTTCTGGTTTCCGGACGATCCCTTAAGCGCGGACTGGACCACTGACGATCCGTTCGCGCTCGCGGTAATTTGGAGACCGGATGGGGCGTCGGTCACCGTCAGCCCCTCCAGTCGCAGGATATGCAGTCCTGTCGTCGTCGAGCGGTAGACCTTCGCCGTTCCCGTCACCACATGATTGTGTCGTCCGGAAAAGGAACCCTGCGCTACAACGGTTCCGTCGGGCTCCCCATCATTGATCTCCGAGGAGCTACTTCCCAATTTGATGTCACCGCATCCCAGGGCGGACGCAATCAGGAAACTGACACTCCAAAGGACCAAAGGTTCAAATGCCCTAGATCGAAGGCGTCGGCATGGCGACAAATAGTAATGCACCGCATTGGCCTCAAATGATTGTCCCATAATGCCGAAAACGAGACAAGGAGGTCGGCCCGGTGTCAAACGACAAAGAGCTCGAGTTGGCAGTTCCGGAACCGGTCCTCGAGAGCCCTCCGTCGCCCGAGGCCTCCTGTTCGTCAGTGGCGGGCAGCCTCATTCCCGAGGAGTCGCTTGCCGGAGTCAGCGCGAAACTGGCCTCGCTCGAGGCGCTAATCAACATAGTGACTCGTGACTATAATTTTCAGGATTTCATGCGCGAAGTTCTGCTGATCGTCATGAAGACCGTGAAGAGCGAGGCGGGCTCGATCCTGGAGCTGGACTACGCCAAGAACTGCCTCTTTTTCAGAGCCGTGGTCGGACAGAGCTCGGATCGAGTCGCACGATTTCTAATCCCGGTGGGACAGGGAGTGGTGGGTTACGTGGCGGAGTCGCGTCAGCCGCTGGTCGTGAACAACGTCGAGGAGAATCGCGTTTATCTGAAGTCGGTCCAGAATGTGGTCGGTTTCGAGGCCAGAAACCTGATCGCGGTTCCCCTCATCGTTCGAGGAAAGGTATTTGGAGTTCTCGAACTCCTGAATCGCGTCGGGGAGGACAACTTTACCGCCACCGATCTCGACCTATTGGCCCATTTGAGCGGCTCCGTTTCGAAAGTGGTCGAGGTCCGTCTGATGCTGGGCTGGGCCAGTCAGGCTGACAAGAGCACAGGGGACAGGGGAGCCGCGTGAGCGAGGAGAGTCCAAAGACTCGAGTCACTCAGAACGGCCAAGTCAACGTCAGACCTTCGCAGAGGGTTCCATCTGGGGACGCTCTGACGATGGTTGGAGGCGGAGCCGTCGGAGACTCCGGAACTGCTGGAGCGTCTGTAAAGATTGACATGCGGTATCTTGTTCGTGCGCTCATGAAGTACAACGCCTCTGATCTGCACATCAAGGTTGGCCGCCCTCCGCTCTACCGGATCAATGGTCGACTCATTCCGGCGAAGATGCCCGAGCTGACTTCTGAGCAGGCTCAGTCAGCAATTTATGGGGTCCTTTCGGAGCGGCAGATCCGCGAGCTCGACGAGAAAAGGCAGGTGGACCTGAGCTTCAAGGTAAAGGACATGGGGCGATTTCGCTGCAATGTCTATTACCACCGGGGTCAGCTCGGTTGTGCGGTCCGAATGATTCCGATCTCGGTACCGCACTTGGACGAGCTCGGCATTCCCTCAGTTCTGAAGGACCTTTGTCAGAGGCCGAGGGGACTGATCCTGATCACTGGAGCGACCGGAAGTGGGAAGTCCACGACCCTTGCTGCGATGGTCCAGCATATCAACGACAATGTTCACGGACACGTGCTGACGATCGAGGATCCGATTGAGTTCGTTTATCGCGACATGAAGTGCACAATTACGCAGCGCGAGGTGGGATCGGACACGAGGTCTTTGACCGAGGGTCTCTACGCCGGCCTGCGCCAGGATCCGGATGTCATCATGATCGGAGAAATGCGGGACAAGGAAATGATTGCAGGCGCCCTGACCGCTGCGGAGACGGGCCATCTTGTCCTTTCGACGCTGCATACGAACGACGCCAAGAGCGCGATCGATCGAATTATTGACGTCTTTCCGGCCGAAGCGAAAAATCAGATGAGGATCCAGCTCGCATCCACGCTAGTAGCGGTGGTCGCGCAACAGCTGGTCGTCAGGGCTGATGGCTCGGGCCGAATACCGGCATGCGAGGTCATGGTGAAGTCCCCGGTGATCGAGCAGTTCATTCTGAGAAACGAGCTCGACCGCATTAATGAGGCTATTGCCAGCTCCACCACTTATTACAAGATGCAGTCAATGAATCAGGCGCTCGAGAAGCTCGTCTCTACCGGTACGATTACATCCGAAGAGGCGCTCAAGTCCTCTAATAACCCGGACGACCTCAGGCTGCGCCTGTCGGGAGTCTCGAGGGAGCAGGGATACGAAGCGGCGAGCTAAGCTTGCCGTTGCGGTGTCCCACCGATTCCAGTTAGTCTTAGCCGAATGGGCGGAATCCGATACGGACTTGTCTATTTGGCGCTAGCAGCTCCATGGATAGTGATACCAGCGCTGCTGGGCGCGGCGGCCTTTGGGCCCGTCGGCGCGCTGATTGGAGCGTCGTTGGTCCTACTGGCGGTGGTGTACGCGGCGTTTTTCGCGGAGGCGATGCTACGGAAGCGACTGCATGTTGCCGTTGGAAGCCACCCAGAAGGGCTGGCCTGGACCGTCGCGAGAGTGGCGGAGGCGATTGCTTCGGACTGTCGTCCAGATGTTGTGGCGATTTCAGCGGACAATGCTCCCTGGGCGATCGCGGGGCGTTCTTGGGCGGGAAGTGGTGTTGTTGTTCTCAGCAGGGGTCTTATGGAGATGCTGACTGAGGCTGATTTACGTGCCGTACTTGGGCGGGGGATTCGCTTTCTGGACGACCCGGCGCTTCGACTGGCAACGGTCGCCGCCTTGCTTGGCGGACTCCCCTTCGTCGGCAGGTTCAGGGAAGTCACCCGCGGTCTCATCGGGCAGGAAGACGGCAGCGAAAGAAAACCTATTTTGTTCACTGACATGATGGCCCTGCTGCTGATTGCGCCCTGGAGCAGGTACTGGAACCTGATGGCACGCCGATTCACCGCATCGTTCCAGCTCTCCTTGGAGAGTGATGGTGCGGCGGACGCAGCAAGAAAGGTCGAAATCGGGCTGAGGACCTGGAATCCTCGCGGTCGGCCGGAGTGGGCACCGCTCGCGGTTCTCGGAAGACTTCCCTCTGACCCCCTTGAAGGCATTCTGGGCCGGGGGTATCCCTAAGCCTGATGTCTCAAGAGCTTCCGAAGCTGGATTTCACGACCTTCATTCTGTCCATATCGTCCGCTGCTTTCATGGGGCTCGGTATCGTCCCCCATGCCGAGGGAGAGGAGACGGAGGTGAATCTGGAGCTCGCGCGCCAGAACATCGACCTTCTGGAACTCATGCTGGAGAAGACGAAGGGCAACCGTACCGGGGAGGAGGAGCGCCTCCTTGAGCAGCTGCTGTTCGAAACGCGGCTGCGCTTTGTCGAGGTCAGTCAGAGGAAGGCAAAGTGAACGCCTCAAGGTTGTTCTCGGCCGTCGGCTTCGTCTGGGGGGCTTCTTTTTTTTCGGTCGGATCGAGCGGGGGAGCCGAACCGGTAGATTCGAATGTCTTCGTCAATCTCTCGAAAAAGATTGTTCCGTCGGTAGTGAACATCACTACGGTTTCCACTGCGAAGGCTCCGCAACTGGGTAGCGGCGGGGAGGATCCGATTCGTAGATTTTTTGAGGATTTTTACCGCTTCTATGGCGGCCGACCGCCGGGGGGGCAGCCGGGGGGTCCGAATGGTGAAGAGGAAGGACCCCGAGGACCTTCGCCTAAAACTCAGTCGCTCGGTACCGGCTTCATCATCGACGCGAACGGGTTGATCCTGACGAATAATCACGTGGTCGCCGACGCCGACGAGATCAAGGTGAGATTCACGGAAGAAGAAGACGAGAAGCCGTCCGACGGAGAGGTGGTGGGTCGGGATCCCGAGCTCGACCTCGCGCTCATCAAGG
>CAYJTX010000329.1:0-4468 GCA_964372615.1 uncultured Bacteriovoracaceae bacterium
GCCTTCGCCGGTCAGGAGCCGCGCGTGGTAGGGATTGTGAGAAGGGCCGTACACGGCTTCGCGCATTCGCCCCGTCTTCGCACGAAGGTCATGCCCCCGTCAAAAGAGGCGACCCGGGTCAGCTCAGGAGCTTCAGCGCGAGCTGCGGGTTCGCGTTGGCCTGCGCCAGGGTCGAGACGTTGGCCTGGGTGAGGATGTTCATCTTCACGAGCTGGCTTGTCTCCTCGGCCATGTCGGTGTCTCGGATCCGGCTGTTCGCTCCCTCGAGGTTTTCCGTGTAGACGCCCAGGTTATTGATCGTGGAGTAGAGCCGGTTCTGAAGGGCGCCGAGGCCGGCACGGTTCTCGTTGAGCTTGGTGATCGCCGTGTCGAGGGTGGCGAGGTTGTTCTGTGCGGTCGGCTTGTCGGCGACTCCCACCCCCTCGAGGCCGAGGGCCGAGAGGGTCGTCGAGCGATTCGCCGTATCGAAGATGAAGCGATCCTGGATGGGATCGTTATGGATGCCCACCTGAATATCGAGATCTGAGCCTGAGCCGTTCAGAAGCTTCATGCCGCTGAATTCGGTGCCGTTCGAGATGCGGTCGATCTCGGCCTTGAGGTGCTGAAACTCCTTGTCTATGAAGCCGCGCTCGGTGTCGCCGATCGTGTCCGACGCGGATTGGATCGAGAGCTCCCGCAGCCGGACCAGGATGTTGCTCACCTCGTTCATCGCGCCCTCGGCGACCTGGATCAGCGAGACCCCGTCGTTGGCGTTGCGATGCGCCTGCCGCATGCTGCGGATGTGAGATTTCAGTTTCTCGCTGATGGCGAGGCCCGCGGCGTCGTCGCCGGAGCGGTTGATTCGCGAGCCCGAGGAGAGCCGCTCCAGGCTTTTGTTCTGCATCTCATGGTTGGAGTTCAGAAATCTCTGAGCGGCGAGTGCTTGAACGTTTGTCGCGATTCGCAGGGCCATTGTCGTCCTCGTCGGTCCGCGCTGTGTTGCCCTAAGCGCACGGGGGTGGGTTTTCGATTCAACCTTCCGTGGCGGACTGGACCTCTCTTTTGCAGGCAATCCGTGCCTAGTGACAATTTTCCTATCGGCGGCGTCTCGCCGGACTTTACGGATTCCAGAAAAAATACGGGAACTTATACCTGATTTAAAAAGTCAGACTTTAAGTTGTGCGTTTTAGTCGGAATTGAGTCAGCGCGAAGAGATCCCTGATTCCGGCGGCAGATTTTGCCGATGGGGAGAGAGGATGCGTCTTGTTCAGTTCCCCCGCCAGCCCACGTCGTCGCGCCGATCAGCGATCGGGGCGCTCGTCTTTCTCTTCGTAGGCGGCGTGGCCTCTCCTGGCTGCAAAAAGACCCTTGAGGTTGTCTGCCGATCCGAGCTTCCTCAGTTTGAAAGACGCGTGAGTGACGCCATTGTCGCTCTAGAGGCATCCGGCACGAATGACTCTCTCGCTCGCCATCCGGCAGCGCTTCCTCCATCACCGTCGAGGCTCGCGGAGGTCGACCGGCGGGACTGGAAGCTCTGGGCAGAGAAGGGATTGGATCAGGCGCAGGGAGCGATCGATATCGTGGGCGCCCAGCCTGGCCTAGTCGAGAGTCGGGAGCGGTTGACTGCCGTCGCGAACGGGCTCGTGGCGTTCCATGGGCTTTCCGCCCAGGGGGATTCGCTCAAGATGATCCGGACCCTTCGTCAAATCCAGGAGGACGTTGGCAAAGCCGAGCGAGTCGGCTGCGCCGGCTCCGGGCGTTGATCGGGGGCGCCCGCCGGGGTAAGCCCGTGACATGAGCGAGCTTCGCGAAGACTTCCATTGCCGGCGTTGCGGGATCCACTCGAGCTTTTCGACCGGGAGAAAGCCCTTTGCCTCGTTCGGAGCAAGACCGCATTACGCGCCGGATCTGCCGGCAAGGCTCGAGAAGCTGACGCTCGAGGCCACCGTCGATCCGAGAGCGCGAGTGATGGATGCGACGGTTCTGGAAACATTTCGGGCCATTCAAGGCGGGCTGTCCTCGGTGCGGCTGGATCAGGCGGGTCTCGAGATTCTCGAGGTCCGAGTGGATGACGAGCCAGCGGTCTTCGAAATCGACGCGGGTTCCGTCCTGGTCAGGCTTCCCGGCGCGAGCCGATCCTCGGGTGACCTCTTCGAGCTGGCCATTCGCTATCGAGTTCGCAATCCGAAGCGCGGCCTGTATTTCACCGGTCCCGACGCCGAATACCCCGCGAAGCCGTACCAGGCCTGGTCCCAGGGACAGGACGAGGATTCGCGCCACTGGATCCCGATTCCCGATTATCCGAATCAAAAAGTCTTGTCCGAGGTGATCGCGCGGGTGCCCAAGGGTTTCACCGCGGTTTCGAACGGCGCGCTCGTTTCGAAGAAGGACTCAGGCGAATCGACGGTGTTCCACTACAGGCTCGGCGTCCCGCACGTCACTTACCTGATCTCGCTCGTGGTCGCGGAGCTCGAGGCTTGGGAAGAGGCGGGGCCACGGGGAGTTCCGGTTCAGTACTTTGTGCCGAAGGGGCAGACTGGGAACGGCCGACGCGCCTTCGGAAACACGCCGAAGATGCTCGAGGCGTTCGAGCGGCTGACCGGGGTTCCCTATCCCTACGAAAAGTACAGCCAGGTGGCCGTGCAGGATTTCATCTTCGGGGGGATGGAAAACACCTCCGCCACCACGCAAACCGACATGACCCTGCACGACGCGAAGGCGCACGTCGACTTCTCGAGCGATCCCCTGGTGTCTCACGAGCTCGCCCACCAGTGGTTCGGGGATCTGGTGACCTGCAGGGACTGGTCGCACGGCTGGCTCAACGAGGGCTTCGCGACCTTCATGGAGCGGGTCTGGATCGAGGAGAATGTCGCCGAGTACGGCTCGCGAGAGCAGGCGCTCGAGGAGGCGAGGTACTACTCGCTCGCCGATTTTCGGGCGCATGCCGAGGAGGACTCCGGAAGCTACCGAAGGCCCATCGTCTGCAACCAGTACATCGAGCCCATCGATCTCTTCGATACGCACCTCTATCACAAGGGCGGACTGGTGCTGAATCTGCTCCGCGCCACCTTGGGCGCCGAGACGTTCTGGAAGGTGATCCGGCGCTATCTCGAGAGGCATCGCGGTGGGAGCGTCGAGACGATCGACCTGATTCGGGCGATCGAGGATGAGACCGGCAGGAACCTGCGCCGCTTCTTCGACCAGTGGGTGTTTTCAGCGGGCTATCCGGAGCTGGAGGCGACCTACTCCTGGAATGAAGAGCGCAAGCAGCTTGAGCTCGTCGTCGAGCAGAAACAGACGGAGGGGAAGCCGGAGATTCAGAAGGACGGCGCGCTGACTCCGCTCTTTCATCTCGATCTGGAGGTCGAGGTCACCCACGCGGACAGTAAGAGGGAAGTGCATCGAATCGCGGCCGCCGAGGCCCGCACGCGGGTTTTTCTGGCCGCCGCGTCCAAGCCCGCGGCCATCCGGCTCGATCCGGGCGGCACGGTCCCGAAGGCGCTCAAGTTTCCCCGGCCGAAGGAGATGCTTCTGCACCAGCTCAGGAACGACCCCGACTGCCTGGGCCGGATCGAAGCCGCGCAGGAGCTCGTCAAGATTTCGGATGCGGACATCATTGCGGCGCTGGAGCGACAGGTCGCGGAGGACGCATTTTGGGGTGTTCGCGCGGAGATCGCCAAGGCGCTCTCCGAGATCCGCTCCGACGCCGCGCGGGATGCGCTCATCGGTGCGCTCGCGTCG
Organism: uncultured Bacteriovoracaceae bacterium; assembly: GCA_964372615.1. Classification (GTDB taxonomy): domain Bacteria; phylum Bdellovibrionota; class UBA1018; order UBA1018; family UBA1018; genus CAYJTX01. The sequence goes on from CAYJTX010000329.1 coordinate 3,721, forward strand.
CCCGGCGCGCGCCACGCCAAGGCGCGCCGGGCGATCGTCAAGGCTTTGGGTACGTTCAGGGACGCGAAGGCTGCGACGGCGCTTCGACCGCTCGCTGAACGCGACGAGAGCTATTTTGTCGAGGCGGAGGCGCTCGAGGCCTGGGCGGCGGCGGCGCTGCCTCCAGGCACCACGGGTGCCTCGCGCGAGACGGCAGATGCGGAGTCCTTCCTGATCGCCCAGCTCTCGCGTTCCAGTCACCTCGAGGTCGTGCGCAGGGCCGCGCTCAAGGCGCTGGGCGGATTGCCGGGGATCGGTCGCGGCGATCGGCCGAAGGCTCTCGAGAGCATTCTCGAGTGGAGCCGGCGCGGGAAGCCCGAGGAGGCGAGGGTCGGTGCGGTCGTGGCTCTGGGGGCGATCGCCCGGGGAGCCGTGCCCGCCGAACGCTCACGCGTCCTCGAGCGCCTGAGCGCCATCGCGGACGAACCCTCTTTTCGCCTGAGGCGCTACCTGCTCGGGGCGCTCGGCCAGTCGGAGTCGCCCGAGGCCATTTCGATTCTCATGAAGCTCCATCGCATCGAGATTGACGGGCGAATCCGGCGAGGCGCGCTCGCGGGCGTGGACGCGCTGACCGCGGCGGGTACTCCTCCCGAGTCGGTCCAGCAGCTGCGCACGGCGCTGGAGCAGCTCCAGGACGAGTGCCGCCGGTTGCGGGGCTGGGTCGAGGAGAGCCGGGCGGGGCAGGGCGGGGCGAGCCGCTTGACCTAGG
>CAYJTX010000330.1:0-4465 GCA_964372615.1 uncultured Bacteriovoracaceae bacterium
CTTGCGCTTCCGATCCAGCTCGGGCCGATCCACAAGCTCGAGGACCGCCATCTCCGCAGCGTCGCCCCACCGGCGTTCCGCCACCCGAAGCACCCGAGTATAGCCACCCGGTCGGCCTTTATAGCGCTCCAGCAAGGTCCCAAAGATCTTCGTAACGACTTCGTTGTCGCGGGTGCGATCGAAAACAAGTCGCCGGGCCGCGGGGGTACCGCGCTTCGCCAACGTGATCAACCGATCGACCACCCGCCGGGCCTCCTTGGCCTTCTGGATCGTAGTCACCACCTGCTCCTCGAGCAAGACCGAGTTCGCGAGATTCCTGAACATCGCCTTACGATGGGAGGTATTTCGACCAAACTTCCGGCCGTCCACCTGATGTCTCATAGGTCACCTGCTTTACATGCGAGCCTCGCGGCTCGGCTACATGCGAGCCTCGCGGCTCGGCTGTTCTAGTCTTCGAGATCGTCGTCCCCGTCGAACTCTTCCGGCGACTTGTTCCGGTCGCTCATGATCTTGTTCTCGTCGACATCCGAATCAGCCGGCTTGGGCGGCTGCGTCGGGGGTACGAATCCGTCCAACTTCATCCCGAGGGTCAGGCCCATTTCCGACAGGATATCCTTGATCTCGTTCAAGGACTTGCGGCCGAAATTCTTCGTCTTGAGCATCTCGGCTTCGGTCTTCTGAACCAGCTCATAGATGTATTTGATGTTCGCGTTCTGAAGACAGTTCGCCGAGCGGACCGAGAGCTCGAGCTCCTCGACCGAACGGTAGAGATTCGGGTTGAACTGTTGTCCACCCTCTTCCTTCGCTTCGGCGACCGGCTCCGGCGCCTCCTCGAAATTCAGGAAGACGGAAAGCTGGTCCTTGAGAATCTTCGAGCTGAGAGACACCGCATCTTCCGGGCTGACCGATCCGTCCGTCCAGACCTCGAACGTGAGCTTGTCATAGTCGGTTCTCTGCCCGACCCGGCTCTGCGTGACGCTGTAATTCACCCGCCGAATCGGAGAGTAGAAGCTGTCGATCGGAATCCAGCCGACCGGCATGTCCTCAGGCTTGTTCATTTCGGACTGCTGGTATCCCCGCCCGCGAGCGACCTTGATCTCGATCCTGAGCTTTCCACCCTTGCCGAGAGTTGCAACGTTCTGCTCGGGGTTCAGCACCTGAACGTGCTCCGTTACGATGATATCGGAGGCACTCACGACGCCGGGGCCGACCTTGTCGATAAGCACGGTTGCGGTCTCGGCATGCAGACGGAAGCGGACGTCCTTCAAGTTAAGGATGATCTCGGCGACATCTTCGGTCACGTCATGAATCGGAGTGAACTCGTGCAGCACTCCGTCGATCTTCACCGCCGTGATCGCCGCACCCTGCAGGGACGAGAGCAGCACCCGGCGAAGCGAGTTCCCAAGCGTGAGTCCGAAACCCCGCTCGAGCGGCTTCGCCACGAATTTTCCGTATCTGGCCGACAGCGAATCCTTGTCGACGTCCAGCGCCTTCGGCTTGATCAGGTCCCGCCAATTCTTCTCCAGCATCTGCATCATCATTCTCCTCAGCCCCCTCGCCGGCACATCCGTGGCTCGGCCATGCGGAAACTGTCTGCTGCCCCGGCGTCCATTGCCGGTGGCGTTTTCCTTACGACCTCACTTCGAGTAAAGCTCGACGACCATTCGCTCCTCCATGGGAGCCGTCACATCGTCTCGAGACGGGAGGTCGCGCACTCGCGCCTTCATCGCCGCTGAATCCAACTCCAACCACTGGGGAATTTCCCTGCGCTTGACGGACTCCAGAGCAGCCCCGATCCGGGTGACTCCCTTGCTCTTCTCCGCTACCTCGACCATGTCCCCTTTGCTGACCATGAAGGAGGGGATGTTGACCCGGCGGCCGTTTACGCGGAAATGACCGTGCCGGACCAGCTGGCGCGCCTCCGTGCGGGAGTTCGCGAAGCCCGTGCGGTACGCGACGTTGTCGAGGCGGCGCTCCAGCATCGAAATCAGGTTCGCTCCGGTGATGCCCTTCCTCCGCTCAGCTTCCTCAAAAAGCGACCGGAACTGCTTTTCAACCATTCCGTAAATACGCTTGATCTTCTGTTTTTCGCGCAGCTGGAGTCCATACTCCGAGAACTTGATTCGACCCTGGCCGTGCTGACCGGGCGGATACCCTCGGCGCTCGAACGCGCACTTTTCAGTGAAGCAACGGTCGCCCTTCAGAAATAATTTCTGGTTCTCCCGTCGGCAGAGCCGGCAAACTGATCCGTAATATCGAGCCATGGCTTAAACCCTTCTCCGCTTTGGAGGGCGGCAGCCGTTGTGCGGAATCGGCGTCACGTCCTCGATGTAACTTACGCGAAGCCCCACGGAGGAGATCGCTCGAAGGGCAGACTCCCGCCCGGCGCCGGGGCCGCTGACGAACACCTGGCAGGAGCGCATTCCGCTCTCGTAGGCCTTGTGGGCGGCGTCCTCCGCGGCCACCTGCGCCGCGAACGGGGTGTTCTTCCGCGAGCCCCGGAAGCCCTTTCCTCCCGCGCTCGACCAGCAGATCGCGTTCCCCATCGTGTCGGTAAAGGTGATGATCGTGTTGTTGAACGAGGACAGCACGTAAACGTTGCCGGTGACGACGCCCTTCTTCCCCTTCTTGACCTTCTTGGCCGCCGCGCCTTCTGCGACAGGAGCCGCTCCTGCGTCCTTCGCGGGTGAGCCTCCCGGCTCTCCTGCTACTGCTACCGCTGCAGTCTTGCCTTCCGGCGCTTCCGACTTTTGCTCTGACATTTTCAGCATTGCTCCTACGGCTACACACGAGCCTTGCGGCTCGACTCCGCGTCTGCCTTCCGGCTCGACGCCCTACTTCATCGCCTTGACGGACTTCTTGCCGGCGATCGCGACCGCCGGTCCCTTGCGAGTTCGCGCGTTCGAGTGCGTCCGCTGGCCGCGAACTGGCAGGCCTTTCCGATGGCGCTGGCCGCGATAGCAGCCGAGGTCGATCAGACGTTTGATATTCAGACTCGTTTCGCGACGAAGGTCGCCCTCGACCTTGATTGAACGGTCAATGATTTCCCGAATTTTCGCGACCTCCACTTCGGTCAGCGTATCGGACTTCTTGTCGAGGCCGATCTGCGCCTCGGCGAGAATCTTGCGTGATGCCTGGCGCCCGATCCCGAAGATATAGGTCAGCGCGACTTCCATCCTCTTGTTGCGAGGGAGGTCCACTCCCGCGATTCGTGCCACTTTCTTTCCTTCCTTTCGAAATCCCGGCGATCAATCGACCAGCGGGTCAACCTTGCCTCTGTTTATGCCGTGGATTCTCGCAGATAACGCGGACAACGCCGCGGCGGCGGATCACTTTGCACTTGTCACAAATTTTCTTTACGGAGGCCCGAACCTTCATTGTTAAATTCCTTTTAGAAACCCCTCGCTGAACCTCTCCTCGAGGTCCAGCCCCGCCTGTCTTCCGGTCACCGACCGCACGCCAGCATACCCCTCACGCCCGGACTCTCAGCCAGGTCGCAAGTTCGGCCTCAGGGACGGAATCCTGACTCTGCTTGGACTCCGATCTTCTGCCTGATTCTCCTGGTTTTTTCCAGCACTTGGTTCCAGTTTTTCAAGCCGTACCCAAAGCGGAGTAGAAACGCCACCGGCATTCACGGCTCGAACCGAGTCAGGATCTGCGGTCCCTTCTCGGTAATCGCGATCGTATGCTCGAAATGGGCGGACAGAGACCGATCCGCCGTGACAGCGGTCCAGCCATCGTCGAGGACTTTGACCTCATGACCACCAGCATTAATCATCGGCTCGATTGCCAGGACCATTCCAGTCTTCAGGGCCAGGCCCTTCCCCTTAGGCCCGTAATTGGGCACCTGAGGCTCCTCGTGAAGGGCTCTGCCGATCCCATGACCGACAAACTCACGGACCACGCTGTAACCGAATGACTCCACGTAGCTTTGGATCGCGTGTCCGATATCGAAAAGCCGATTTCCATCGCGGCACTGATCGATGCCCAGGTGCAAACTGCGCTCAGTCACCTCAATCAGCTTTTGAGCTTCAGGAGTGGTATTCCCGACTGAAACAGTACGAGCTGAATCACCAAACCAACCATCGACACTCACGCCGAAATCCAGGCCCACGATATCACCCGCCCGGAGAACCCTCTTCGACGAAGGAATTCCGTGAACCACCTCTTCATTGACTGAGATGCAAACCGTTGCGGGAAACCCGTGGTAGCCCTTGAAGGCCGGCAGGGCACCCAGGTCTTTGCACCGCGATTCCGCGAACCGGTCGAGCTCACCCGTGGTGACCCCGGGTTTCACCCGTTCCGCCAGCTCCGCCAGAATCCGGGCGACGATCTGGCAGGACTTGCGCATCGCCGCCAGCTCCCGTTCAGACTTGAGTGTCACCATTGGACTCGTCCTGGCCTCAGGTAAGCGCCCGACGAAGCGACTGAAATACGACTTCCGGCTTCAGGGTTGCGTCCAGCG
>CAYJTX010000331.1:0-1272 GCA_964372615.1 uncultured Bacteriovoracaceae bacterium
CCCCCCCCCCCCCCCCCCCCTTTTCAAACCAGAAGCCGCCATACGAGATTCCAAGAATTGTGACTGGAGTTCAGCGTGTGCTCTTCCGATCTCTTCGAGCGCCGCTTTTGGCCACTTTCTTCATAGTTTTCGTCATGATACGTTAGTTGGGTGCCACGCTCCCAAGTTGGCGTCAAGCGCAAACTCTCGATCGGACTGGTCGATCTACACTTCCATGGCGCGCTCGGCGTTGATCTCGTCACCGCTTCTCCGGCCGAGTTGGAAACGCTCACCGAGCGCCTGTGGAAGGACCACGCAGTCGCGGCGTTTTGCCCCACGCTGCTCTCACTCCCCCGCCGTGAGCTCGTCGACACGGTCTCTCGGTTGGGAGCCTGGTGCGCACGCGCGCGCCGACGCGAACCCGGACGTGGAGCACTGCCCCTGGGACTTCACCTGGAAGGGCCGTTTCTCAGCGCGAGCGCCAGCGGAGCACATCCTCCCGGATACCTCCGCACGGCGACACTGCCCGAGCTCGAGAAGCTCTGGGAAGCGAGTCAAGGCACGTTCCGGATTCTCACGATGGCACCCGAGCGCCATACATCCACACGACTCAGAGAGATCGCGCGCTGGGCGCGAGCGCGCGGCGTTCACCTCTCGCTCGGCCACTCCCGCGCGACTCAGGCGCAGGCGCAGGAAGCCTTCCGGCTCGGCTTTCGCGGCGTCACGCATGCGTGGAACGCGATGCCTTTTCATCACCGCGAGCCAGGTCCGCTGGGCGCGGCGCTCGGACGCCCGGACGTCTGGGTCGAGGTCATCCCTGACGGAGTGCACGTCGACCCCACTGTCGTCGACTGGACCGCTCGACTTCATCCGGGGGGAACCTGCTTCGTATCCGACTGCGTGACCCCCTCCGGCCAGAGGGGCGCCGGGTGGTACCCCTTCGGACCTCTTCGAGTGCGGCTCCAGCGTGGCGCGGCTCGCCTCAAGGGGGGCGCCTTGGCAGGTGGCGGTCGCCTCCTGTCCCAGTCCTATTGCAGCTGGGTAGCGACCCGAGCGAAAGCCACCGGTGCGGACCGTGAGCTCCTCTTCCTGCGGACGTTGCCCTTCGTTACGGCTTACCCGCTCGCCGCGCTTGGCCTTCACCCTTCTGCACTCCGGCGGTGGCGGGTCGCCTGGACCTGGAGGGCGGGTCAGCCCGAGCCTCGTGCCCTGGTCCACGCACGTTCTTGACCCCGATCTGGTTCTTCGTTAGTTTCCGCCTTCTTCGGGCGTTTCTATGAAGATCTACCTGAG
>CAYJTX010000331.1:1282-4458 GCA_964372615.1 uncultured Bacteriovoracaceae bacterium
TACCTGAGCGAAATCTCGGACCACTGTACCGACTACTCGTTTAGCGAGGAGCAGCCTTGGCTCGTCGCGGCCGTGGCGCGAGTGGACGAAGTGCCTGCGGGCCTGTCGACTCCGGCGGGTCTGGATCAAGCCCGACCCATCGAGGCCAAGCTGAATCTACGGAAGGTAGACGAGGTCGTGGTCGCGCAGGGAAGAGTGAAGGCCAGCGTGCGACTCCTGTGCAGCCGCTGCGCGAATCCCTACCTCCACAGCTGCGAGTCGAAATTCTCGGGTCTTTACTGTCGTGATCCGGCGATGGCGGGGGTGGGCCACCTCGGTGAAATCGACCGAAAGCCTCATGGCCAGATCCGTGGAGTATCCCGACCCTATCACTCCGAGGAAGACTCCGAGAAAGATCTCGACATTACCTACATTTCGACCGAAACCATTGACCTGTCTGAAGTCCTGACGGAGCAGCTCCAGCTGCAGGTTCCGTTTCAGCCACTGTGCCGAAGCGACTGCCGAGGGATGTGCCCGCAGTGCGGTACGGACCTGAACCGGGGACGCTGCGCCTGTGCGAAGTTCATGGCAGGGGGACCGTTTTCGGCGTTGAGCGGGGAGGCTCACGCGAAACTGAAAGACCTCCGAGTCCAGCCAGCGACCGATAACCCGGGGCAAGTGAAGCGCCCCGCCAAGAGCGCGAGAGCAACAGGAAGAGACGACCGGTAGTCGAGCCGAATGGCTCGCGTGCAGACGAAGAAAAAAAGGAACGACCATGGCTACACCCAAAAAGAAGGTTTCCCGCAGTCGCCGTAACATGAGGCGCTTCGCGAGCGGCAACCGCATGGATCCTGTCACGGTCATCACCTGCCCGGCGTGTCATGAGCCGACGCGCCCCCATCGTGTCTGCCGGTGCGGCCAGTACAACGGCAGGCAGGTTCTGCCTGCGCCGGTACAGCCGACGGCCTAAGTGAAGCAGCTGATTCTCGACGTGATGGGCGGGGACTCCGGGCCCCGTGCGATCCTCGACGGCGCGCAGGCGGCGTTGAGAGACCTTCGCCTTCCGCTCGTCCTGGTGGGCGACCGGACCAAAGTCGAGGAATGGCTGGGGCACCATCATTTCAAGGCGCTCCACCAGGCGCTCGAGCGCGGAGCCGCGACGTGGGTGCAGGCCTCCGAAACGATCGAGATGCACGACACGATCCGAGCCGTGCGCAGCAAGCCGGGGGCCACGATCAACGTCGGTTGCCGGCTTGCCGCCGATGCGTGGAAGAACTGGAAGGCCGGCAGGGGCGAACCCTCCGCTTTCATCAGCGCCGGGCATTCCGGGGCGATGATGGCATCGGCGCTGCTTTCGATGGGACGGCTCAGTGGAGTCGAACGGCCCGGCATCGCCGTCAGGCTTCCGACACTCAGCCCGGACGGCTGTGTCGTGATCGACGTCGGGGCCAACATCGAGTGCAAGCCAGAGCACCTGCGAGACTTCGCGGTCATGGGCGCCGTCTATGCCCAGGTCGAGAGAAAGAGCGAAGGCCCCCCCCGGGTCGGCGTCCTCTCCAACGGAGAAGAGCGCTCGAAGGGGACCGAGCAGACCCGCGCGGCGCTCGCGCTGATCGATGCGCTTCCCTGTTTCGCCGCACCGGAGCCCGGGGCTCCCGGCGCGCGCCCGCCCGTCGGGCGTTTCCTGGGATACACCGAAGGCAAGGATATTTTCGTCGGCCACGTCGACGTCGTCGTGACGGACGGCTTCGTCGGCAATGTCGTGCTGAAATCGCTCGAGGGCCTGGGTTCAGCAATCGTCACCCTGCTGAAGACCGAGGCGAAGAGAAACCCCATGTCGGCGATCGGCTTCCTGCTCGCCGGCGGCACACTCACCCGGATGAAACGCAGGCTGGACTACGCTGAGTACGGGGCGGCCCCCCTCCTCGGCGTCGCCGGATACGCCTTCGTCTGTCACGGTCGGAGCAATGCCAAGGCGATCAAGAACGCGCTGCTTCGGGCCCAGTCGGCGCTCGCGTGCGGACTGGTCGAGCACCTCGAGGACGCCCTGGGTGCGGCCGCGCCGGAGGGTTCTGAAGCGAGCGCGCCGAGAGGCGAGAGGCGAAGATGACCTTCAGCGCTCGCATCACCGGAACCGGAACCGCGTTCCCCGCGAAGCGTCTGACCAACCACGACCTTTCGAAGACGATCGAGACGACGGACGAGTGGATTCGCGAGCGCACGGGCATCATCGAGAGGCGGATCTCGGAACGCGGCAATCCGGCGGAATACAACTCAAGTCTGGGATTCCTTGCCTCTCAGCGGGCGCTCGAGATGACCGGGAAGCGGGCCGACGAGATCGACGCCATCCTGTACGCGACTTGCTCGCCCGACACGCTGATCCCATCGACCGGCTGCTGGCTCCAGAAGAAGCTCGGCGCGAAAAAAGCGTGGGCCATAGACCTCAACGCCGCCTGCTCGGGCTTCGTCTTCGGGCTCGCGACCGCCGACCAGTTCATCCGCTCGGGGCAGGTGAAGACGACGCTCGTCGTCGGAAGCGAAGTCCTGAGCGCGATCACGAACTGGAAAGATCGCTCGAGCTGCATCCTCTTCGGCGACGGCGCCGGCGCGGCCGTCGTCGAACGCGTCGCGGAGGGCTCCGCCTCGCGCATCCTCTCGTCGCACCTCAGGACCGAGGGTGACCTCTGGGAGCTTTTTCACATGCCCGCGGGCGGGTCCAACCTCGAGGTCACGGCCGAAGCACGGGAAAAATCGCTCGACAAGATGTTCATGAAGGGCAAGGAGATCTACAAGGTCGCCGTGCGCACCCTCGCCGAGTTCGCCGAGGACGCCCTGCGTGCGAACGGAGTGACCGCGAAAGACGTGGACTGGTTCATTCCCCACCAGGCGAACCTCCGGATTATCGAGGCCGTCGCGAAGCGGCTCGATTTCCCGATGGCCAAGGTGCTCGTCAACATCGAGCGGTATGGCAACACCTCGGCCGCGACGGTGCCGACGGCGCTCGACGAAGCCATTCGCGACGGCAGGATCCGGCCGGGTCACCTCGTGCTCATGGACGTTTTCGGCGCCGGCCTGACCTACGGGAGTCTGCTGCTGCGCTGGTAGAGGAGCCTGGAATGCCGGAACCCAAACCCAAAGTCGCCGCCTTTTTCCCGGGCCAAGGGTCCCAGAATGTCGGAATGGCCAAGCATCTCCAT
>CAYJTX010000332.1:0-4457 GCA_964372615.1 uncultured Bacteriovoracaceae bacterium
CACCGGGGCGAAAGGTGGTGCCTCCGTCGAAGGGGAGCCCGAGAATCACCGCGTCTAGCTTCTTGCCTTTTGTTTCAGGAACATAGGGAAGGCGGCTGAAAGTGGCGATTCCGGCGAACCGGGGGGTATGGAGTGGACTGAGAGGTGAGTACCGGGTGGACTTGGCCTTTCGCGGTCGTGCCTTTCGTGGAGTCATGAGTCAGGGCCTCCAATGATGTTGATATCTTAGGCGAAACAGACATTGACTTCAATTCGTCGCCCCTGCTAATCCGGCTCTCTATGCTTCAAAGAAAAACGTATCAGGCCAGACAGGTCGGGGCCCACTTTTTCGAGCCCAAGGGCCCTCGCGCTCCGAAATGGTACCTCGTGGACGCGAAAGGCCAGGTCGTGGGCCGGCTTGCGACCGTGATCGCGCGAGTGATCACCGGCAAGCACAAGACGACTTACACGCGCCATGCGGACGCCGGGGATTTCGTCGTCGTCATCAATACCGGCGACGTCGTGTTTACGCGGAACAAGTGGCGCGACAAGCTCTATCGTCGGCACACGGGCTACATCGGTGGCTTGAAGACCTCCACTGCGCGCGATCTTCACGCGAGGCATCCCACGGAAGTCATTCGGCTCGCCGTCTGGGGGATGACGAACAACTCGAGTCTCGCGCGCCACCAGATGAAGAAGCTGAAGCTCTACGCGGGCGCCGAGCATCCGCACAAGGCCCAGAATCCGCAGGCACTTCCGGCTGCCGTCGTTCGTCGCACGGTCGTCTCCGGCCGCGCCGCGGCCAGCAGGATGACATGACCACAAGAGGGACGTTTTAGATGGAAAAGCAGCAGCACCATGTGGGGAAACGCAAGAACGCGGTGGCGCGGGTCTATCTGAGACCACGCTCCGGCGAAAACGGAGTGATCCGGGTCAATGACAGATCGTTCGAGGACTACTTCCCGCGTCCCACTGCGCGAATGCTCATTATGCAGCCATTGGAGCTCACTCAGACGGTCGGGCGCTTCGACATCAGTGTGAATGTCGCTGGCGGCGGGCTGTCCGGCCAGGCGGGTGCGGTCAAGCACGGGATCTCGCGGGCGCTGCTTCTGGTCGACCCGGCCTACCGGCCGGTTTTGAAGAAAGCGGGGCACATAACGCGCGATTCGCGAGAGGTTGAGCGGAAGAAATACGGCCTTGCGGGCGCGCGGCGGCGCTTTCAGTACTCCAAGCGCTGACGCAGTTCCTGCTGGTTTTTCGCGAAGGCCAGGTTCCGGAAGGGAGCCTGGCCTTTTGCGTTTGAGGGTGAAAATATGGCGACATGACCAGGCCAGGCGAAGCCGGGCTGCTGATCGTCGTGGCCCTGAGCCAGCTCCTCGGGGTGGCCCGTGCGCGGACCGAGGACGAGCTGCCTTTGCCAATGGACGACATTCCTCCCCCAGGGGAGGAGGCGCCGCTGCCGGTTGACGAGCTCCCTCCTTCAGGGGTGCAGGAGGAGTCGCTTCCTCCGGCGGGCGACGATGCTCCGGCTTCAGACCCAAACATTCAGCAGGAAGTCCCACTCTCCCCGGCAGAGCGATTGGAGATCGCGCGAAAGAAGCGGCGGAAACTGGAAGCGGATTTCACGCCGTGGCCGGGCAGGTACTTCGGACTCCGTGCCGGGGGCTCGATCGGAGGGTCGATCGTGCCTCGGTTCGGCCTCGCGTCGGAGAATACCGGACGAACGCGCGTTAGCCAGATCGGACCCTACTTCGGGGTGGACTTCGGCTACGCTCAGAAGAGGTGGGGTGCCGCGGTCGCCGTGGAGTGGTGTCCGATCGTTTTGAGCCCACCCGCCTATCTCAAGACCAACCCGCACCACTGGGTCGTCACGTTGCAGGTGGCATGGGTGCCCAATCGGAGGTGGAGGCACATCGTGGGTCTGACGCCCTACTCGAGCTACTGGCTTCTCTACCCGACGAACCAGCTCCTCATCGTGAATGGCTTCGGCTTTCGGTTCGGAGGCAGCGTTCGAATGAACGACCCCGGGCCCCGAGTGCTGGAGACATTCTACTACCTCTCCCACATTCGCTTCACGCGAGTCGAGGGAGGTTTCGGCAAGAACATGGAAGACTACAACTCGTGGGACTTCGTGGGTACGGATGTGCCGACGTCGTCGACGGTTTTTGTCATGGGACTCCAGCTCAACTTCCAGCTCTAGCGGAGCGCTGAGGAAAGGGAGTCTCGGGGAGAGTGGGGCGCGGCTTCTGAAAGCCCCATCGGCCAAAGTTTTGACGGTCTCGCGTGCAGCGGGGGGCAGGGCGGCGACCGCTGTCGTGATCCGCGTTACAATGGAATGCAAGCGCGCATGATCTGGACCACCTATAAAGAGAAAGTGCTCCGCCTTTCGCAGCGCATTGTGGATGCCCAGCGCCCGATCCGCGTGTTGGACGCGATCAAGTGGGACCCAAGCATCGAGGAAGAGCTCCGCAAGGGCCAGTTCAAGGTAATGCCGAAGGTGGATTCCGAGTACTACTCCGGAATCACGCTCGGCTTCGACCCGGTGGCCAAGGCCGCAGAGCTGCAGGCGATCGTCGAGGACATCGACCGGGACCTGGGAAAGGGCGATCCCCTAGGGGAGCTGCTGAGCACTACGTGCCAGCAGTATCGGGACGTGGTCGAGATGCTCCTGAATCGCGGGACCCGAAAATTCTGGGAGTGCAGTCGGCGCCTGTACGGCTCGCCGAAGGACAAGCTCTTCGGCGACAAGAACACGATCGCCGATCTGGGCAAGCTCATGTACACGATCCTGAGCGGGATCGCGGACGGCGCCATCGGTCCGGAGCAGCCCGAGGATCTCGATGCCCGCTCCGTCGTCTCGATGCTCAACGAGCGGTTCAAGGCGTATTTTTCCGATGACCCCGTGCGAGCGAAGATCTCCGATGGAATCCTCGCGGACGCCGCCGCGGGGAGCGACATGGTGAAGATCCGCGATGGAGCGATGTTCGCGGCCCGCGACGTGGACATTCTCGAGGTCCATGAGGGCTGGGTGCACATCGGGACGACCCAGAACGGCTCCCAGCAGCACGTGGCCAAGTGGCTCGCGAAGGGGCCGCCGCGTTGCTCCGCCACCCAGGAGGGGCTGGCGGTGATCATGGAGATCTTCACTTTCCGCACCTACCCGCGGCGCGCCCGCCACATCAACGACCGGATTCTCGGGATCGACAAGGCGGAGGACGGCGCGAACCTGCTTGAGCTCATCGAGTTCTACAGAACGGAAGGCTACTCGGAGGACGACTGTATCACGAACGCGAAGCGCGTGTTCCGTGGAGGGGTGATCGAGGGCGGAGCGCCGTTCACGAAAGACATCTCCTACTGCCGAGGTTTCATCGAGAACTACAATTTCATGCGGTCGGCGATTCGGGCCGGGCATCCCGAAGTGCTGCCCTTCCTTTTCGTCGGAAAGCTCAGGGTCGACGACGTCCCCCTGCTGTACCAGAAGCACAGAGAGGGGATCATCGACGCGCCGAAATACCTGCCGCCGCAGTTCCGCGACCTCAACGGGATCGCGGTGTGGATGAGTTTCTCGAGCTTTCTCAATCAGGTCGACTTGCAGAGCGTTCAGGAACATTATGGTAAGCTATTCAGTGCCCACCTTTAGGCAACATCTCGGGGGAGGATGAATGGGACGTCACCGTGTATCGACGGGTCTTGCGGTCTTGGTCGGGTTTGCGGCCCTCTCGGCGGGTGCGGTCGAGCTCGCGAAGGTCAACGGGCGCGCGCTTTCTGACAGCGATCTGCGTGCCGCGCTCGGAGGAATGAACGAGGGGCAGCGCGAATCCGTGCTCAAGGACGTGAACTCGAGGCGCGGTCTGCTGATCCAGATCATTGACCAGGAGATCCTGATCCAGGAGGGCGAAAAGGCCAAGCTCGACCAGGACAAGGAGTACCAGCAGTCCCTCGCTGCCTTTCGGCGGCAGTACCTCGCGGGCAAGGTGCTGGAGCGCAATCTGGGCCCGAAGCTGACGGACAAGGCGGTGCGAAGATACTACGACGGCCACAAGAGCCGCTACAGCACGGATCGAGTTCACATACAGCATATTTTGGCGGCCGACGAGCCGACGGCGCGCGAGCTTCTCAAACAGGCGAAGACGCAAGGTGTCGACTTCCAGGAGCTGGCCGAGGCGAAGTCCCGCGACCCATCAGCGAAGAACAACCGCGGGGACCTCGGCTCGATCGGCTGGGACTCGGGGCTGGTAGAGGACTTCAAGGCCGCCGCCTTCCGGGGGTCCGACGGCGAGATCGTCGGCCCGGTGAAGACCGCCTTCGGTTACCATCTCATCAAGGTGGTGGAAAAGAAGATGGGCAAGGTTCTGGGCTTTGACGAGGTCGAGCTCAGGGTTCGCAGGGACTTGGAGCTCGAGCTGACCCAGACCTTCCTCGGGAAGCTCAAGCAGCAGGCGAAAATCCAGATCGACGACAAGGCAATCGATTCACTG
>CAYJTX010000333.1:0-4437 GCA_964372615.1 uncultured Bacteriovoracaceae bacterium
GGTGACTTACCACTTGTCGACGCCCCAACTTGAAAAGAGCAAGCAGCACACCGCCGAGGGTCGACGGTCTCAAAGAGTTAACGCAGCCCCTAGAAAGCGTCAACTGGTGTTCATGCGTCGGATTTCTCGGCCTGCTCCGCTGATTGCTTTGTCGCGCAGCCGGGCTTCTTGATCTCCGCCAGGTAAGCCTCGAGAATCCGTTTCTCCATTGCCGTTCGCGTTCCCTGATTCAGCGGGTGGGCGATGTCCTTGAATGCGCCGTCTTTGCGCCGCTTGCTCGGCATCGCGACGAACAGACCCGTGTTTCCACTGATCACCTTCAGGTCGCGGACCACGAAGCAGTTGTCGAGGACGATTGTGATGTAGGCCTTGAGTTTTTCTTCATTGACCGGGAAGACTTTCACTTCGGTGATTTCCATGGCCCTCTCCTCTCCAGGTGGCCTCATCCATCGGTCAAAAAACAGCTCGCGTTCGACGCCCAGCGATTCGTTCCATGAACCGCTTACTTACGTAAAATCAAAATCCTTTCGAAACCGCCGGCCTGACACAGTGCGGTCAGCCCTCATTTTATTCTAGAGGAGAGTAATCGGGATTTCAAACGACACTCAATGAACTTAATTCTCTCCTAAATCAGATTAGTTAAGGCGTGGCGCCCGTCTGAGGGAACACACTGAGCCTGTAGCCACCCTCTACTGAAAGACAACCCCCTCACCCTTCGTATCCGTATCCACGGTCACCTTTACTCCCGGCGCAAACTTTCCAGAGAGAAGTGCCGTGGCGAGCGGATTCTGGATCTCGCGCTGAAAGACCCGCTTGAGTGGGCGCGCCCCGAAGTCGCGATCATATCCTTTCTCGGCAAGCCACTCGAGCGTGCGCGGGGTGAAGGTTAGGGTAACGCCCCGGTCCTTCAGCATCACATTCAATCGCACTGCGTGCTGGTCAACAATCACCCTCAGCTGCTCGCGTCCGAGATACGAAAAGATCACGAGTTCATCGACGCGGTTCAGAAACTCAGGGCGGAAGTGCTGCCTCACAAGACCCATCACCCCCTCGTCCCTCTTCTTCTCGTCCTTCTCCTCGAGGATCAAATGGCTTCCCAGGTTCGACGTCATGATGATCAGCGCGTTGCTGAAATCAACTGTCCGCCCTTGGCCATCGGTTGCCCGCCCATCATCCAAAATCTGCAGAAAGACATTGAAGACATCCGGGTGAGCCTTCTCGATCTCATCCAGGAGGATCACGGAATACGGTCTCCGCCGAACGGCTTCCGTGAGCGCTCCGCCCTCGTCGTAACCCACGTATCCCGGAGGGGCGCCGATCAGCCGGGCAACAGAGTGCTTCTCCAGGTACTCGCTCATGTCGATCCGAACCATGGCGTGCTCGTCGTCGAAGAGGAACTCCGCGATCGCCTTCGCGGTCTCGGTCTTTCCTACCCCGGTCGGGCCCAGAAACAGGAACGATCCGATGGGCTTGTGCCGCTCCTGAAGTCCGCTTCGTGAGCGACGAACGGCATTCGCGATGGCATCGATCGGTTTACGCTGACCGACCACCCTCTGCTCCAGGCGCTCCTCCATTTTGAGAAGTTTCTGCTGCTCTCCCTCGAGCATCCTGGCGACTGGAACACCCGTCCACTTTGAAACGACCTCGGCCACATCGTTCTCGGTGACTTCCTGGCGCAACAAAGCCGCCCTTCCCCACGGCGCCGTGGAACCGCGCTTCTGCGCCTCCTCAAGCTGCTTCTGAAGCGAGATCAGCTGACCGTAACGAAGTTCAGCCGCCTTTTCGAGCTCGCCACGGCGCTCAGCCGCCTCCGAATCGAGGCGGACCCGCTCGATCCTCTCCATGATCTCCTTGACCGCCCCAACATCCTTCTTTTCCTTTTCCCACTGCGCTCTCAGCTCGCTGTTCCTGTCTTTCAGTCCGCCTATTTCTCCCTCAAGCTGCTTCAATCTCTCTTGTGATGCCCTGTCGCTCTCTTTCTTGAGCGCCTGCCGCTCGACCTCGAGCTGAAGAAGCTTGCGCTCAAGTTGATCGATGGGCTCCGGGCGAGACTCAATCTCCATCTTGATTCTCGACGCCGCCTCGTCCACGAGGTCGATCGCCTTGTCTGGAAGGAACCGGTCCGCAATGTAACGATTCGAGAGCGTGGCCGCTGCTATGATGGCCGCATCGCGGATCGACACCCCGTGATGCACCTCGTAGCGCTCCTTGAGGCCACGCAGAATGCTGATCGTATCTTCGACGCTCGGCTCTTTCACGTAGACCGGCTGAAAACGGCGCTCAAGAGCGGCATCCTTTTCAATGTGCTTTCGATACTCATCCAGAGTCGTCGCGCCGATGCAATGAAGCTCGCCACGGGCGAGCGCGGGCTTGAGCATATTGGAGGCGTCCATCGCTCCCTCCGCCGCTCCCGCCCCAACGAGCGTGTGGAGCTCGTCGATGAAAAGGATGACATCGCCCTCCGCCGAGGTTACCTCCTTGATCACAGACTTGAGTCTCTCCTCGAACTCTCCCCGGAATTTCGCGCCAGCGACGAGCGCTCCGAGATCCAGTACGAGGAGCCGCTTAGTGCGCAGACCTTCGGGAACGTCCCCATGGGCAATCCGCTGGGCAAGGCCCTCGGCAATCGCCGTCTTGCCCACTCCGGGGTCCCCGATGATCACGGGATTGTTCTTGGTCCGCCGGAGGAGCACCTGGATCACGCGACGAATCTCCTCGTCTCGTCCAATCACCGGGTCGACTTTCTGCGCTCGCGCAGCCTCGGTGAGATCCCGGCAGTACTTCTTCAAAGCGTTGTATTTTCCCTCCGGCTCGGGATCCTGGACGCGCGCCCCTCCCCTGGCATTTCGAATCGCCGTAGCGAGCGATTCGCGGCTCACTCCGCTCTCCGCCAGTGCCTTGGCAGAGGCCGTGCCTCGCATCTGACCCGCGAGTACCGCGAGCAGAAAGTGCTCACAGGCGACATATTCGTCGCCCATGATCTTAGCTTCATCCTCGGCTGCAACCATGAGCTTGGACAACTCATGGGAGGGATGGAGCTGGACTCCGCCTCCGCTCACGCGCGCAAGCCGCTTGAGGTGCGCCTCGAGCCGCTGACGGAATGCCGCCAGGTTTGCGCCGGCGGCCTCCAGAACGTCCGTCGCAATTGAGCTCCCGCCCCCTTCGCGATCGCTGGCGGCCCAGAGGAGGTGCTCGGGCCTGAGCTCCTGATGCTCACGCCGAATTGCCTCGGACTGCGCCGTTTGCAAACAGCTCTGCGCGGACTGTGTCAGCTTCGCGGACATTTCGCTTTCCCCTTCTATGACAGGGCTTTAACAAAGAGGCGTCGGCGCCCCGTGACCGCCCACCTTGTTAAGGAAGATGGGGATTCAATGATCGTCGTCAAGTCGCGCGGCGGGGGACGGCTACTTGCCGGTGAGGTCGAGATTCACGACTCGAAAGATCTCGCGACCCTGAAAATCCTGGCTCCGGATGCGCAGTAGATAGCTCTTCTTGCCTTTGACGATTGAGAAAAAGGAGTCCACATCGGATACAGGCTTGCGGTCGACCTCCAGTATGATGTCGTTTCGCACGATCCCGACTGTATCCGCGGGCCCACCATAGGCGACTTCGGCGACCACAACACCCTTTACTTTTTCTCCCACTCCGAGCTCGCGGGCAATCTCCACGGTCAGCTCCTCGAGGTCCATTCCGACCTCCATCCGAGCCTTCTTGGAAGGCGTTCCCTTGGGTTTTTTCTGCTTGTCCGAAAGCGCATCGGATGTGGGACGAATCCCGATTTTCACCGACAAGTCGAGAGACTCCTTGCCGCGCTGGACCTTCACCTTCACCGTGTCACCGACGGAAATCGACGTCACGATGCTGATCAGATCCGCGGGGGTGCGTACCGGTTTTTCGTTCACCTCGAGGATTACGTCGTAGGGCTTCAGCCCCGCCTTCTCGGCGGGTCAATCCTCATAAATATTCGTGACAACGGGGCCACGGAGATCCTTGGGAATCCCGATCTTAACCGCTACTTCAGGGGCCAGCTCGTTGACGAGCACCCCAATGTAACCCCTCGACACCGTACCCTTCGACTTGAGCTGGGGAAGGACTTTCTTGACCAGATTCACCGGGATCGCGAACCCGATCCCCTGGGCCCGTTGGTCGATGGCGTTATTGATGCCAACAACCTCTCCCTTGAGGTTGACGAGGGGCCCTCCCGAGTTTCCCGGATTGATCGGTGCGTCGGTCTGGAGATAGTTCGCAAGAGCAAAATCCGGTGCCCGGCGCTCTTTCGCCGAAATGATCCCGTGTGTGACGGAGTGACCCTGGCCGAATGGATTGCCAACCGCCATGACATACTCGCCGACCTGAAGTGCGTCCGAGTCTCCGAAAGTGAGTGGCGTCATCGAGCGCTTGGACTTCACCTTGATGAGCGCGAGGTCGAGCTCGGGA
>CAYJTX010000334.1:0-4411 GCA_964372615.1 uncultured Bacteriovoracaceae bacterium
GTAGATAATCCGTTATCTGCCGGCTGGTGCTATCCGTGAGGGTGTTGAATTCGAGCGGCTGAAGCCCCTTGCCCTCCGGAAATCCAGCCTTCGCAAGCAACTCGCGCGCCTTATCGAGATTGAACTGGCGGTACGGATTCTTGAGACTGGAATCATAACCGGCGATTCCCGGGGGAATCGGTCCCTGCGCGGCTAGCGCTCGCCCGTTGTAGAAAAGCTCGATGATCGGCCCGCTGTCGATCGCAAGGCTGATCGCCTGGCGCAGAAGCTTGTTCTTTCCGACGACCGCGTCGGTCATATTGAAGGAATCGTGCGTGATGTCCAGGCCGGGCGCCTTCACCAGGCGGAGACCTTTGCTCCGCATCTCTTCCGTAAGTTCCCCATTCGAAGAGATCGCCTGTGAAAAGTTGTCCTTCGGAATTCCGCTCGCGTCGATCTGCCCCTTCATGAACTTAAGCCATCTCGGCTGGTCCTCGGTGATGATCTCGACCACCAGGCGTTCAGCCCGCGGAAGGGGCTTGCCCGCGTCTTCTAGGAGTCCCGCCTCCTTGTCCCCTGGCTCGCCTTCGCTCGGATAGAGTTCTTTGCGGTAGGTGGGGTTGCGCGCATAAACGAGCTTTGACGCCGGATTGTACTCGTGGACTCTGTAGGGTCCCGTACCCACCGGGTGATTGATGAACTCTTTGTCGTAGGCCTCGACAGCCTCGCGGGCCACCACTGACGTGAACGGCATCGCAAGAGCGTAGAGAAACTGATACGAACGCTGTTTGAGTCGGATCTGCAGCGTGTACCGATCCAGCGCCTTCAGGCCCTCGACAGCCTTGTTGTAATCAATACTCGGCGCGTTTCCCATCTCGTCACGCCACTCGTTCAGACCGACGATCTTGCCATCGAAGATCCACCAGCCCGGCGAGGCGAGCTTGGGATCCGCGAGGCGCTTGAACGAGTAGACAAAATCCTCGGCCGTGAGCTCCCGGCCCTTGCCCTGCGTCGCCTGAAAGGCCGGGTCATCCTGAAAGAGCACGCCCTTCTTGATGCGAAAGGTGAAGACCCTTCCTTCCTGGCCCACCGCCGGCATCGCTTCCGCGAGGTTTGGAATCAGCACGTAGGGACGCTTGAGATAGTGGTATTGAAGCAAGCCCTCGTAAATTCGTCCCGCCTCGTTTCCGGAGTAGAGGTCGTCCGCGAACGCAGGATCGATCCCCTTGATCTTCGCCGGTGACACCAGATGCACGGTATCAGCCGGCTCATTCGATGGCTTCGACGTGCAACCCATTGCGGCAAGTGCCACCACTCCACTCGCCAGGATCATCTCGACCCATCGCCGCCACATCCGCGCGTCCGTTTTCATTCCCCGATGCTCCTTGATCAACGAGCGCTCACCTCAGCCGGATCCGTCGTCAGACCCGGCGAGTGACAAAAGCCCGCGTACCTATTTGAGAAATCTCGTTGAACGCTACCTGACCCCTGACTCGGGTGTCAACGCGCTCCAGCGAATGACACAGCGCGATCGCGCCAGCGAACTTTCACTTCCCCCAGCGGCGACTTCGCCTCCCACTTGCGGGGGCTTCGCGTCTTTTCTTCCGGATCGTCGAAACGAAACTCCACATTGATCGGCTCGCCGCCGCCTGTTTTCTCCCACACGAGCGCCTCCGCCCAAGGACGACCTTCCCAGGATCGGAAGGAATAGAGGAATCGCTCCCTCTCACCCCTGACGGAAGCCTTCGCAAGCGTCGCCTCCAGGCGCCCTTGATCATCGATTTGGTAAGCCCACTCTCCTCCTTTAGCTGTGGAAGGCGGGCAGGGAACGCGGCCCAGGAATAGCTCGGTGGCCCAGCGCAGGGGAATCCCCCCCCAGGAGTGCTCGCCCTTCTCCTCGCGAACGGACTTCTTCGGCGACTTCACCTCGTAGCGATCGTTCTTTACCGTGATCACCGCTTCCGTACCTCCGATGAGGTTGGTCACCTCCATACGGAGATGCGCGGGAGCCCTCACGTCGATGGCGGCTGGGAATTGACCGGAGGCCTCCTTGGACTGGGCCTTCAGCCAGACGGAGCCTGCGATGGATTCGATCTGACGGCCTGGCCCGCAGGCATCTTGAAAAAGTGATTGCGGATCCGCGTCCTTCGTCACCGGACGGTGGGCGCAGCCTGCGAAGAACGAGAGGAGAGCCACGGCCGAAACAACAGAGAGAATTCTATTCATGGCGCGCTTAGACTCCCATCGGACGTCAGTTGCCGCAATCCCCGTTGTCGGGATCGTTGATCTCAATGAGAGGGCTGGGTGACTGACGCGTCCGGCGATGGCTCCCCGGCCGGCGCGCGTACCGGCTCGGTCCCTTGCACGCCTGCGGGCTCACTGGCAAGCGAGCCTCCCGGCTCATTTGCAATCGAGCCTCCCGGCTCGACGACATCCCGAATCCGGCCGCTACGAACGAGGTCCTGCCGCAGATTTCGTGCCTTTCCATCGATCTTCTTTCGCGTCTCGACGTCCTCGGCGTGTTTCGCCGCTTCACGATAGCGCTGCAGCGCCTTTTCACGAAGGTTCGACTTCAAATACGCGTCTCCCAAGTGTTCGAGAATCGTCGCCTCGGTCGGCTTCAGGCGAACCGCCTTCTCGAGCTCGACCGTCGCCTCCGAGACACGACCCCGGGTGAACAGGTACCAACCCCAGCTATCCTGGATATAGCCGTTGTTGGGCCTGAGGCTCATGGCACGACGAATGAGCTTCTCAGCGTCCGCCAGCCGCATCCCCCGAACCGTCCATGTATATCCGATGTAGTTGAGGGCATCGACGTTGTCCGGATTGATTTTGAGAATCTGCTCCATCTGATCGAGGCTCCGCTCGATTTCGCCGCGCCGATCGTGGAGGCTCCCGAGATAGTATCGGAGCTTTTCGTCGTCGGGAAACTGCTTGACCGCGCTCTCCAGTATGTCTACTGCCAACGCAAGATTCTTCGCCTCCTCTTCCAGGCTCGCTTGAAAAAGGTAAAAGGTCGGAGTCCTCGGAGACTTCTGGATCGCATCCAGGATAAAGGCTTTCGCCTCTGACAACTTGCCTGCCTGTTTCAGCAGGAAGGCAACGTGCAACGCGGCCTCGGAAAAGAGCCTGGACGCTGGCCCGATCTGTTTGAGCTCAGAAATCGCCTCGTCCGGTCGGCTCATTTCTTCGTAAAGGCTGCCCAGATAGTAATGAATTCTGTCTGACTCCGGATTTTTCGTGAGAATCGTCTTGAATGTCGCGACCGCCTTTTCGTAATTCTTCAGCTCCATTTGGACGAGCCCGAGCTTGACCCTGACGTTCATGTCTTCTGGATCATAGGCCTCGATTGCTTCGAGGTACCGAACAGCCTCTTTGTACTTTTCCTCACGCAGAAAAATCGTCGCGAGCCGGTTTGCCGCTGAAAGGTCCTGGGACTGCTCGTAGAGATCCAGGTAGACGCGGACGGCCTGGGAGTTCATCTGCCGCTCCTCGTACAGATATCCGAGAGCGAGGCCGGCCTGGGTAAAGCCCGGCCGGATGTCCATTGCCTTCTGAAAGCTCTTCGCGGCGTCGTTGAATCGCTCGGCGCGTTGTTCAGCGCGGCCCAAGTAGTACCAGGTCAATGCCGATTCGGAGTTCCTCTTGAGAAACACGCGGAGTGAAGAGACCGCTTCCTTCGGCTTCCCCTCGTCGACGAGAATCTGCGAAATGTAGATCATCGCCTCTTCGTTTTTTGGGTCGTCCTTGAGGACACGATCGTATTCTGCAAGCGCGAGATTCGGTTCGCGGGTTGTCGAAAACAGTCCAGCCAGCATGAGGCGCGCATCGATGAACTTTGGATCCCTGCGAAGCGCCTCTCGGCACGTCTCCACGGCCGCACTCAGCATTCCTTTTTTCACGTACTCGGTCGCAAGGCGCGCGTAGACGAGGGCCGAGTCCGGATCGAACATGAGCGTAAGCTTGTACTCTTCGATCGCACGGTCCGGATTGCCTTCCGCCGAGTAAGCCTGGGCCATACTGAAGTGGTATTCCGCGTTCGCCTCAGTACTGCGAGTTGCGTCGATACGGAGTCCCGGAGAGTCGCCACCCGGTCCAGGAGCTTTTGCCGCATCAGAGTTTTTATCTTTCATTTCGACTATTTGTGGGCCGGCGCATCCCCAAATCCCGATCACTCCGATCCCGAGGAACAGGGCGAGTCTGAAATCGACCGTCGGCCTGAACTGACTCATGGAATCGACTTCCTCCGTGGAACCGATCGACCGATTCCGGCCCAAACTAAAAAGATTCCTGCTTGCCAAACAGGCCCGTCCTCACTTCGCCCTCGATCACCCGAAAGCCGCTCCTGTCGCGGCTCTTGCGCAATTCAAAGTCTCGTGATTTACTGGGTGCGTTAGGTGCGCTCTGGCAGACTCGCCAGAGGCTCTCAGAG
>CAYJTX010000335.1:0-4390 GCA_964372615.1 uncultured Bacteriovoracaceae bacterium
ACCAGCTCCAGGAGCGGACGACCTCTCTGCTGAAGCGACGCATCGGACGCGGGAAAGGCGCTGAAGGTCTCATCTGGCCGCCGCACGAACGGTACCCGGATCAGCCGGCCCCCCTCGAGCTGCCTCTCCGCAAGGAGGATGGCAGCGCCGACCTGGCGTGCGAGCTGCTCCAGCCAGAGGGAGAACGGCAAACCGTCCGTGGTCGAACCCTTGCCCAAGAGAGATTCCGGTCCCTGGGCCACGAAGACGTCGGGCCCCGGTCCCTCCCGGACTGAACGCAACGCGAGCGGATAAACTCCGATCCGGGCGGCTTCGGCAGCTCCGTGAACAGGATCAAAGCTGAGCACGAGGTGGCGAAAGCCCAGTCGATCGGCCTCCAGGAGCAGACTCAGCCGGTCGCCGAAGATCCGCAGGGACCGGGCCGGCGGCATGACGGCGACCAGGCCGAGCTCCTGCGAGACCTGGAGCAGCTCGTTGCGTGCCGCCCACGAGCTCGCTCCGGGATGGACAAACGTCGCTCCCCCTGACTTTTTCAGAAATGCCCCAAGCGAGTCGCGAAGCCGGTCGACCGCGCCCTGCTCACCGGGGCTCGGCACCTGCAGGCCGGACTGCCGGACGGTCTCGGCCTCGAGCCCGAGCTCGCACAGGTCAGTGGCCACCCGACGGGCGACTGCCTCGGGCCCTAGCACGAGTGCTTTCGAGCTTTCCTTGGCAGTAACAGCTCCGGTCATCAGCCCAGAGCTTACGCAGAGGCCTGCGTGCAGTCGAGCCGGAGGCTCGCGAGTGAACGAGAAAGGGCTTGCCATTCCTATCCCGGTGATCTCATTTCGAGTCCCTGCATGAGAGTGCCCAGCGCGCTTGCCGACGCATTCGGCGAGGATTTCGGAAGACAGGTCGAGGACTTCGCTCGCGCGCAAGGCTGGCTGCCCGAGGGTACGACCCTTGCGTCCGAGAGGTTCCTGGCGCGCTCGGTCGCGCCCCACGTGCGGCGCCTGAGCGAACTCTTCAATCGCCTTTCGGACGACCCGCTCGAGTCCTACTGGAAGATGGGCTCGAATCCCGCGAACCTCCGGCTGGCCTATTTTCTCGCCTTCATGCCTCCCAACCTCTTCCGGATGGCGAGCGTCTGGTGCGAGCTCTCACGGCTCGGATTCCGTTGGCCCCCCTCTCAGGCCCGCGGGGCCCTCCGCGCGATCGAGCTCGGGGCAGGCCCGGCGACCGGGGCCTGCGGCGTGCTCTGGGGAGAGCGGCACGCGCCGCTCGGGCTCCCGGAACGGGTGGACTGGGCGCTCGTGGAGCAGGACCGCGGCGCGCTCGAGGCCGGCCGCGCCTGGCTTGCGGAAGCGGCGGAGAGGCTCAAGCGCCCGGACTGGAGCGCGCGGACATTTCACCGGACGGTCGACTGGACGCCCGGCCGGCTTCTCCCGCCCACGGCCCCGAGGTTTCAGCTCTGGCTCATGAGCTTCGTGCTCAACGAGACATCTGTTAAGCCGGACGAGCTCGCGGAATCGCTCGCCCGCGCCTGGGAAAAACACCTTGCCGAGGAAGGCATCGCGCTGACCGTCGAGCCCGCGCTTCGGGAGCAGTCTCGCCGTCTCCTCGAGGTGAGAGCCGAACTGCTCGAGAGGTTCGCGAGAAAGGGCGAGTTCCAGGTACTCCTGCCATGTCTCGGGCACCAGGCCTGCGGAGCGCTCGCCCGCGAGGACGACTGGTGCCATGAGGAGGTCGCCTGGTGGCGCCCGCCCTTCTTGAAAAAGCTCGACGAGCTGACGGGTCTCGACCGGAGAACCCTTCCCTTCAGCTACCTCGTCGTAGCGCGGTCGCGGCGTCCGATCGACGAGCTTCTCCCCTCGCTCGCTGGCCGCGGGCGACATCGGCTGGTCAGCGACGGGCGCATCCTCGGTCCCGATTCTGAGTTTTTCATCTGCGGCCAGGACGGCAAGCGCCGGTGCAGAATGAAGCAGACTCTGGGAAAGCCCGGGCGAGGCGACATCCTCCTGGACGCCGACGTTCGCGGCGGTCCCGAGGCCAGCCGCATCGACTCAATACGCGGGTTCCCAGACGGATAGTGCGACCGGATGCTGGCTCGCGTGCAGCCCGTCCCTCACCCACTCCAGCCAGAGAAGGCCTGCGCGCGCCTCCAGGAGGGCTTGAGCCGCTTCCCACTCCCAGTTTCCGAAGTTGGCTACGATCAGCGGGCCGCCCGGAGCGACTCGCCTGAGCGAGGCGCGAAGCACGGCGTCTGGGCCGAAAAGACGGCCCGGAAGACCCCAGGCGCGGTGAGGGCGCAGCTGCAGGAACGGAAAGAGACACGTCACGGCGCCGAAGCTTCCGACCGTATCGCGAACGTCCGTGGCCGCGTACTCGACCCTGCCACCCAAGGCGTTGCAGAGGTGGCGGGCCACGGAGGCGCGCGACGTCAGATTCGCGTAGAGACGGTAGGCGTCGACCTCGACGCCGAGAACACGTCCAGGCTTCCCCGTGGTGCGCTCCAACCACGCGCTCAGGGCAGGAAGCGCGCGCCCGTTCTTCGACCCGACGTCGAGCAGAGTCGCCCCGGCGGGTGCGACAGACGTCGGCAGGCGATCCAGGAGGTCGAGCGTCCCCAGAATCTCGTCAAGCGACCCGCGACCGAGCGAGCCGCTCCAGCGCCCGAGCCCGTAGCGATCATAGAGCGCTCGCCGGCGGCCCCTGGGCGGGAGCTCGTCCTCGCCGAGAGGTCCCTCCCGATGCGAACGCCCTTCCCAGCGCAGGCGGCTCCTCGCCTCGAAGAAAAGACTCACTTCCGACCGCGGAGAAGCGCCTCGATCTCGTCCTCGTTCACCGTCGGGCGGGCGCCGCCCAATGCCCGAAGCGTGGCCTGCAGGCGGTTCGTGAGAATCTCCTGCTCCTCGCCGGTGTGCTCATCGTGATGCTCGAGCAGGAACTTCACCGTCGTAAGCGCGTCCCAGAGGCTACCGACGCACTTGCGGACCTGATGCCGGGTCTGCGCGTTCGAGCCCTTGATCCCGATCTCCTCCCCGAGCCCCGCGATCTTGGCGACGTCAGGGAGGTTGAGCTGCTGCGCGGTCCCGCGGATCGCGAACATCTTCTCCGAAAAAACCGAAAGGAGCCCCTTGTTGCCTTCGAGATCTTTCTCGATTTCAGAGAGCGTATTCTCCGCAGTGGAAGCGAAGGAGCTCAACTCGGCGATGAAGTCGTGGATCTTCTCTTCTCTTTTCAGGGGCGTCCCCTTGCCCGACGATGATCCGGCCATCACGACAAGAGCCCCCTTTTGAGTAGCACTCCGTAGATCTTGTTCCGGATCTGGACGAGGGTCAGAGGCTTGAGCAGATAGTCGTCCACTCCGGCCTTGATGGCATCGCCGACCAGCTCCTTCGTGTTCTCCGCGGTCACCATGATGACGGCCATCTGCTTGTGCTGCGGATGCAGCCGAAGGTATTTCAGCAGCTCCAGCCCGTCGGTCGGTTTCATCTGCCAGTCGACGAGAACGAGCTGGATGGGTGAGCTCCCGATCACCTGCTTGGCTTCCTCGCCGTTGGACGCAAGAGTGACCTTGCACAAGCCAAACGTCTTCAGAAGCTCTTTGATCTGTATCCTCATGGTGTTTACGTCATCCACCACGAGGACTCCGACATCTTCCAGGAGCATGATATCTCAACCGCGATTATAGCCATGAAGCTTCCGGGCAGGCTACTTCGGGTACCTTTTCCCCTTCTTCTCCTTTTTCGCCTTCTTCTCCCCTTTCGCCTTTTTCACCTTCTTCCCCGTCGGCGAAGGCTCGGCCGCGGGCTCACGGACGCCTTCGCGGCAGATCCCCACTTTCGCGCTTTCGGATTCGTTTCCCACTTCGATGCAGGTCGAGAAGCTCCGAGCTTTCGGCGCCAGCCTGCTCCTCTGTTCCTGCTGAACGCGCACTCCCACCCGCAGGCCGGTCGCGAGAACGGACGGCGCCCCAAGAATCGCCGCTCCGAAAAGGGCCATTCCAATTCGCGGAAAATGCCGCAATGCAATAACTTTCAGCCGCAGGAATCGCGGATCCACCCGTTCCCTCTCTGAATCGTTACGTCATCGAGACAAAGAAGCCTGAATATGCTGCGACGCTTCTAGCGATACGCGGCGCGCTAATAGCAACGCACCCAGCCACCGATGTGAACTTCTGCGCAACCGGGGTTGTTCACGTAGTTGTCCCAGGCCTCCGCACGGTCCCGCTCAAGCTCGATCTGGGCGCGGCAGGAGTCCTGACAGGCGGTTTGGAGATCGGCGAGGCGAAGGGTGCGGTCGAAAAAGCCGGAGTCCTCGAGACTGACGTCATCCGTATTGAAGCGGCGCACGCACTCCACGCGACATTCACTCAGTGCCTGCTCCCGCGACGGAATCGAACCCACGC
>CAYJTX010000336.1:0-4387 GCA_964372615.1 uncultured Bacteriovoracaceae bacterium
CGGAATCAACCCCGATGTCTTCCCCCCGCAGCCCAGCCCGATCCCCCGACTGCGTCGCGACTCCGCCACCACGCGGAATCCTGGGCCGTTGTCGGACACGCACAGCCGCAGCGTATCGTCCTCCCGGACCGCTTCGATCGTAATGCTGCTGGCGAATGGAATGACCGCAAACGTCATGAATGAAGGGATCAGGGACACCAGCGGCGCCAGGACATAGTAGAACTTGTCTACATGCGCCGGGAGAAGGTCCTCCTTCCAGATGAGCTTAACGACGTCCGCGAGAGACTGGAGGATCCCCAAGGGGCCCACCCGATTCGGCCCCAGGCGATTCTGCATGAGCGCGGACCCTCGCCGCTCGATCCAGACCATGATCGGAACCACCTGGAGAAGGATGAAAACAACGAGCCCGACCTTGGCGCCCATGACCGCCCAGCCGAACGAATCCATCTCAAGCCGCTCCCGTCGCGGAACGGCGACTCATCCACAGCATGAGGATCTCGGATAGCGGCTTGGATTGCCCCGGAGGCGCCACGGCGCGCCGGAACCTCTGCTCCCGACCCTGGCTGTTTACGACCGTTCCGTCCTTCTCTGAAAAGGCCGCTCCCGGCAGGACTGACTCGAAGCGATTCGCCTCCGGCTTCATGAAAACACCCACTCCCACAACTTTCATGGAAGCAGGAAACGCTGGTAGCTTCGCTCTTCCGCCCCTGAAAATCACGGCGGTCTCCGCGCCGGGCGGTATTTTCTCAAGTGGTTTGATCCCGAGCCTCTCCGCCCCGTGCAGGTTAGAGGTCTTGCTCTTCCGCTTGAGGATCTTGTCTTCGTCGACATCGTCTGAACCCCGGAGCAGGCCGGGCGTCCCGAAATGGAGGATTTCGCTCCCAGTCAGCGCCTTCGTCGAGAACTGGAGAATGGCGGTAAGTTCCTCCTGCGTAAGATCCGAGCCGACCAGAACGACTGTCTTCTCACCCCCGGAAATTCCGCCCACCCGCCCTAGGGCTGAGTCCCAGCTGCCGATCGCTAAGGTGCCGGAAACACTGATCGCCGGCTCCACGACCCGGGCAGAGTCCTGTGTATAATGGTAGTTGAACCGTCCCTCGTCACAGAGCCAGTACCGATTGACCTCCATATTAGTGCGAGGAATGCACCGGTAGACCGCCCCCGCTTCATGATGCATCTCCATGTTGCAGCCGCGAGAGCACCCCTCGCAAACGGTAGGGGTTTTCTTGAGAAACCACGCGCGCTTTCTAAAGCGGAAGTCCTTGAGCGTAAGCGCGCCGGTCGGGCAGATATCCGCGTAATTGCCGGCATACCCGGTCTCGAGCGGCCTCCCGTCGATCGTGGTGATCTCCGTGTTGTTCCCCCTCTGTACGGCTACCATCTCCCTGATTCCAGCGATCTCGTCGCCGAAGCGGATGCATCGCGTGCAGTGGATGCAGCGGTTCATGTTCTTCTGGATTACGGGACCCATGTCGAGGTCCATGTAAGTCCGGCGTTCCTCGGTCATGCGCATGTACGCGTCGCCGAACCTGTATGAATAATCCTGGAGGTCGCATTCCCCGGACTTGTCGCAGACCGGACAGTCCAGAGGATGATTCATGAGCAGGAACTCCATGATCGACTTCTGGTTCTGCTTCACTCGATCGGACTTCGTTCGCACGACCATGCCATCGGTCGCCGGAGTCGAGCACGCCGTCTGGAGTTTAGGCATCTTCTCCACTTCGATCGCGCACATTCGGCACTGCGCGACCACTGAGAGCGCGGGATGATAGCAGAAATATGGAATTTCTACCCCCGCCCTCCGCGCGATCTCTATGAGGTTTTCGCCGGGCTTGAATTCGACTTCGCGTCCGTCGATCAGGCACTTGGGCATTTGCCACCTCGAATATGGGCCTCAAAATCACCACGAAACTTCTTAACGACGCTCGCGACGGGCCCTGCGGCCGCGTCTCCCAATGCACAGAGTGTCTTTCCGTTGATGTTGTCCGCAATATCGAGAAGCAAGCCCAGGTCCTGCTCCCTCCCCTGCCCATGCTCGATTCTATGGAGGATATCCTCCATCCATTTGCAGCCCTCCCGGCAAGGCGTGCATTGGCCGCATGATTCGTGCGCATAAAATTTGGTGATCCGCTCGAGCAGGCGAATGATGCAATACGAGTCGTTGACCACCATCATCGCGGCTGAGCCCATCATCGTGCCGATCTTCATGAGGGGTTCGATGTCGTAGATGACGTCAATCTCGCTGGCCGTGAGCACCGGAGCAGACGACCCCCCGGGAATAACGGCTTTCAGGGGAAGGTCTTCCAGTACTCCGCCACAAAGATCATAGATGATCTGCCGGATTGTCATGCTCCCGGCAGCGATCTCGTAAACGCCGGGCTTCTTGACGTGTCCTGAAACGCTGATCAGTCGGGTTCCCCCCGATTTTTCGAGCTTCCCCAGCTTGGCGAACCAATCACCGCCCCGGTTGATGATGAATGGTACATCGGCGAGCGTCTCAACATTGTTTACGATGGTGGGCCCGCCAAACGCCCCTACCTGCGCTGGGAACGGCGGCTTAACCCGGGGCTCCCCCCGTTTGCCCTCGAGTGAATTGAGAAGGCCTGTCTCTTCCCCGCAGATATAGGCCCCGGCGCCCCGATGGATGGTCATCTCGAAGTCGAACTCCGTGCCCAGGATGTTCCTCCCGAGAAACCCCTTCGCGTAGGCTTCATCTACGGCTTTCTGAAGGAGCCTCGCCTCCCGAGTGTACTCGCCTCGTATGTAGATGTAGCCAACCTTCGCCCCGATCGCGAATCCGCCGATAGTCATTCCTTCGATCAGGAGATGCGGGGTGTACCGCATGATGTCTCGGTCCTTGAATGTTCCCGGCTCGGATTCGTCGGCGTTGCAGACCAGATATTTTGGCTTGCTCGATTGCTTAGGGATGAATCCCCATTTTATGCCGCAGGGAAATCCCGCTCCACCGCGCCCTCTCAGATTCGACTTCTTGACCTCGTCGATGATCTGCTCCTGGGTCATCGCAAGCGCCTTCCTGAGCGCCGCGTAGCCGTCCATTTTCCTGAGGTAGAAATCGATCGGCCTGGATTCATCGTTGAAGTGCTGAATGAAAAGGGTCTCAGCCATGTCGCGCCTCACCGAAGTCCTGATAAGATCTTATCGAGTTTCTCTGTCGTCAATTTCTCATGATAGTCGTCATTTAGCATCATGGCCGGGGCCGTGCCACAGGCGCCCAGACACTCCTCCTCGTAAAGGGTGAACCGCCGGTCCGAAGTCGTCTCGCCCACGTCGACCCCGAATTTCCGTTTGCAGTGTTCGACGAGTCCCTCGGCCCCCATGAGGCAGCAGGATACGTTTGTGCAGATCTTGAGATGGTACTTCCCGACGGGTTTGAGGTTGTACATTGTGTAAAAACTCGCAACCTCGCGTACCTGCGCCGGGTGGATGCCGATATACTCGCCGATTTCGTCGAGCGCCTCGGGCGGGAGCCAGCCGAGCTCACTCTGAGCCTGGTGAAGCGCCGGCAGCAGCAGCGCTACCCGGGTAGGATAGCGCGGTTCGAGCTTTTTCATTTCGCCGTAAAATTCTTGCGAGAGCCCTTTCGACATCAGTAACCGTCCGTTCGCGCCTTTCTCAGCGATCGAGCTCGCCTGCAATAATGTTGATGCTTCCGAGCGCCGCCACCAGGTCTGCGATCTTATAGCCCTTCGTCATCGGGTCCAGGCCCTGGAAGTGCCAAACCGAAGGGCCCCGAATCCTCATCCGATGCGCCCGAGGGGATCCCTTGCTCACGATATAGAATGCGAGCTCCCCGTTGGGGGCTTCAAATGGCGTATAGGCCTCTCCCTCTGGCACGTCGAAGCCCGTCATGAAGAACTTGAAGTGGTGAATCATCCCCTCCATGGTGTTGTGAACCACGTCCTTCTCTGGAATCCTGACGCGCTTGTCTTCGCTCCAGATCGGGCCCTTTTTCAGCCGATCCGCGCACTGCGAGAGAATGTTCAATGACTGCCTGAGCTCCTCGACGCGCACCATGTAGCGGGCGTAGACGTCCCCGTCTTTCGCGATCGGGACATCGAATTCCACTTCCTTGTAGTACATGCATGGCTGATCGCGCCTCAGGTCGTGGTCAATCCCCGCCGCGCGCGCGTTCGGACCGGAAAAGCTGTAGGCCTGGCACAGGTCCTTGTCGAATATCGCTACTCCTTTGGTTCGCTTCACCCAGATCTCGTTGGCGGAAAGTAAGCGATCCATTTCATCGATCGCCTTCCGAGTCCTGGTGACCCAGTCCCTCACTTCTTTTTCCCAGCCATCCGGCGCGTCATACATGAGTCCGCCGATTCGCGTATAGGAGGTCGTGAGCCTCGCTCCACAGAGCTTTTCGATG
>CAYJTX010000337.1:0-4382 GCA_964372615.1 uncultured Bacteriovoracaceae bacterium
GCCGCGTCTCGACGACGTAGCTGACTTCCATCGAGACCCAGACGACGAACTTCGCGTCCCGCGAGCGGTAGCGGCGGAACTTGTCGTTCGTGTACTCGGAGAGCAGGATCTTCGCGTCCTGCAGCTTCTCCACGGGCCGGCCCGTCTTCGGGTTGAAGTACGTGTAGTCGTAAGCGTAGACCGGCTGGTTCCAGACCTCGTAGTCGTAGGTCGCGTCAAGCACGAAGCTGCGCTTCGAGACGCCGATCTGGTTCACGACCGTCATGTGCCAGGTGCCCGGGTTGTTGTCGAAACAACCCGCGCTCTGCGTGCGGCCGTTGGCGTCGGTCTTGGGGCTCTTGTCGTTGCAGCGTCCGCCCACGAACTTGCTCGGGCTGTCGGCCTTGGCCCACAGAAGCGTGGCAAGGGCCTTGATGTCCGAGGGGTAGAACTTGAGCTTCGTGCTGCCGTCGGCGGCCGTCACTTCGATCGCCTTCTTCGCCCGGGGCAGCATGAACGCGCCCGGCGCCCAGCCGTGGCAAACGCCCATCCAGGTCTCGACCTTCCCGTTCTCGCGGTAGTACTGCTCGCCCTCTTCCCACATCGCTGCGGTCAGGGTGCCGGCGCGGTCGCCCACGAGAAGGTCGTACTTCTCGGAGGGAGACAGCATGTCGATCGACGAGGCGTTGGCCGAGCCGAAGATCTCGCTCGCCGAGGTCTCGGTCACGTAGTTCTTGTTCTTCTGCCAGTCGGAATCTTCGGGGAAGCTCGTGTCGGCGTAGCGAGCGCCCAGGACTCCCTTGTAGATGGCCCAGTAGTCGTCCGACCAGGGCGACTCGGCGAGACGGGCGGCCTTGAGGCTGCGGCTTTCCATCTGCTCGAGCGTGTTGATCACGCTGTCGCCGTTGTCGACGATCTCCTCGGGGCGGTCGTTCATCCCGATCGGGGCGCGGCCCGGAGTGACGTCGCGCAGGCAGACGCGGGCTCCGCCTTGCTCGGAGCAGACGCCCTGGCGAACCTTGTCGCGCTGAACGACGAAGTCCTTCGAGCGGATGTCCCGCTGCGAGAAGGCGCTCTCGACTTGCTGGACGACTTGCCCGGTGCTGTACTTCTTCACCGGGCGCTGCTTCATGACCTGCGCGGAGTTCTGCTGGAACGCGCGGAGGTATTGCTGGATATCTTGATTGCGATCGGCCCAGGCGGGGGAAGCGACGAGTGCCGCCATTCCGCTCAGGGTCAGGGATTTACTGCACCAATTCGACGACATTGAAGGTCTCCTTGTTCGTACATTGCCTTTCCCTTGGGGGCTTCACCGGGGGGAGGAAAGGGTTGGATTGTGACGCGATGTATCAGAGGGGTTTTGACGCAGCAAGGCCTATTTTCTGGAGGAGAAACTTCTAACTTATTAAAATTAAACTAGTTACTGCGGATTGGGTTTCGTCTACCCGACCCGATGTTCAAGGCTTTACCCGGCGGATGCCTGGCCGTGGATCTACGGACGCGCCAGGCGCGCGATTCCCGCCCGGAGGACGGCGTCGCGGCCTGCGCTGCTGTAGGCCTGGTTCGCCAGCTGAGGCAAGTTGCCCGCTGAGAGATCCGTCACCAGCGAGACGGCGGTGAGCGTACACTCACCCGTTCGCCGGGTAACCCATTGTATTCAAGTAATTAACTGAGCAGAAGGATCTATCCACCCGCGATCAGGGGCTGCGAGTCTCGGGCACGGACTCGGGCCAGTCCTTGGCACAGGAAGGGGTCGTTGGCTCGAGGTCGACCAGGAACCGCTCCACCTGAGTCTGCTCTTCCGGGCAGCCGGAGGCGGCGAGGTTCCCTGTCAGGCGATCGATTCGGGCGGCGGTCAGGTGGGGACTGAGCGGAAACGGCGCCGGCGGCTCGTCCTCGAGAGCTTTCGACATGAAATCGATCCAGATGGGAAGCGCCGAGCCCGCCCCCGTCAGGGAGAGTTTGGCGTTTTTTTGCAGGAGCGCCGGATCGTCGATGCCGACCCAGACCACGGCGGTCAGCTGGGGCGTGTAGCCGGCAAACCAGGCATCGCGCGAATGGCTCGTCGTTCCCGTTTTTCCGGCCGCGGGCCGGTCAAAGCCCAGGCGGACGGACGCCTCCGTCGCGGTCCCGTCGACGAAAACCTCGCGCAGCATCTCAGGCATGAGATCCGCGTTCGCTGGGGTGACCGTGCCCTTCGACGATGGAACGGGGGTTTCAACCGGTGTGCCGTCGTCGAGGGTGATCGCGCGAATGACGGACAGGGCGGTCTGCGTCCCGTGATTGGCGAGCGTCGAGTAGGCCTGGAGCAGCTCGACGGGCGAGAGCTCGGCCACGCCGAGCGTGACGGAGGGAACAGACGGAAGCGGGCTCTCGATACCTAGGTCCTTCGCAGCCGTGAGTACCTCGGAAAGCCCGACCTCGACGCCGAGTCGGGCGGCGACCGTGTTGACCGAGTAGGCGAGCGCCTTCCGGAGCGGGATCCACCCCCTGTGGCCTTTCTCATAGTTCTTCGGAGCCCACGTCTGTCGCCCGCCATCGAAGACGAGGCGCCAGGGACCGT
Source organism: uncultured Bacteriovoracaceae bacterium (assembly GCA_964372615.1). GTDB lineage: Bacteria > Bdellovibrionota > UBA1018 > UBA1018 > UBA1018 > CAYJTX01. The sequence continues at coordinate 2,543 of CAYJTX010000337.1, forward strand.
CCTCCATCGGCTTACCCGGTGCGTAGGGGATGCCGCTCGCGTCGCGTCCCTTCTGAATCGCCGCAAGATAGACCACCGGTTTGAAGGTCGACCCCACCTGTCTCTTCATGTTGAGAATCCGGTTGAACGTCGATTCGGCGTAGCTTTTGCCGCCGACGAGGGCTCGCACGAATCCCGTCGAGTGATCGACCGCCGCGAGCGCGCCCTCGATCCTTCCCCCCGCCTCGAGCTTCGATCGTTTTTCGAGCGACTGTACGCCGCGGGCGACCGCAGCCTGCGCGGCTTCATTCATTGCCAAATCGATCGTCGTGTAGACCCGAAAGCCCGCGGAAGTGATTTCCGCCTCCGTCATCTTGTCCTTGAGCCTACCCAGTAGCTCGGCCTTCACGAAATCGGTGAAGTACGGAGCCCGGTTCGTCGTGGTCTGAGGAGGCGCGAGACGGACCGGCTCCTTCGCGGCCGCGTCCGCCTCGGTCTGCGCAAGGTGCTCGCTCTCAACCATCTTCTTGAGGACCCAGCGCTTGCGCTCATTCGCGCGCTCAGAGAAGCGGTAGGGTGAGTAGTAGGCCGGCCCGCGGATCAGGCCCGCCATCAGGGCGATCTCCCCGAGGTTGAGCAGCTTCAGGGGCTTTCCGAAGAAGTGCTTGGCGCCCTCCGCGACTCCGTGAATCTCGACGCTGCCGACCTGCCCGAGGTAGACCTCGTTGAGATAGCGCTCGAGGATCTGCTCCTTTTCGTACTTCGCCTCGAGCATGAGCGCGAGAAAGAGCTCGTTCATCTTGAGCATCAGGTTTTTCGTGCGCCGGGCCGTGAGGTTCTTGACCAGCTGCTGGGTGATCGTGCTGCCGCCCTGGGCAAGCGAGCGCGTCCTGAGATTCACCCAGATCGCGCGCGCGATGCCTCGCGGATCCAGCCCCCGGTGACTGAGAAAGTGCTGGTCCTCGACCGCAATGATCGCTTGCCAGACGGGTGCCGGGATGTCCTTGAACTGAACGAGCTCTCGGATCTGGCGTGAACCATCCTCTCCGGTCGCTCCATGATGGAGCGTCGCCACCAGCTCGGGCTCGAGGAAAATTTCGGGCACCTCGTGCTCGCCGAGACTCACGCCCAACAGTGCCGATTCGCTCGCGGTTCCGTCGAAGACGAGCGTGACCGTCTTGCCGCCGGCGTCGGTTCCGATCGGGTGCCCTTCCGGGAGCAGGAGCAGCGGATACCGCGGTGGGTGGAGCTGAAGGACCCAGGTCGATCCGTCTTCGATCGGCTCGGGCTCGTAACCGAGGGCGGCCAGGACCCGGGAGGTGGATGCACGCGTCATCGGGGGCGCGATTCGAATGACGTCCGAGTAGATTCGAGTCGGGATGAACTGGTCCGCGCGCGCGAAGGCGATGTCGACCTTCTGGTAGAGGTAGGCCAGATACGCCGCGAACGCTACGAAGCCACCGAACAAGGTCGCCGCGGCGATCCAGCCTACTCTCCTGCGCCGCTGAGCCGACAGACTCGCTTGTAGTCGAGCCTCGAAATTCTCGCTCAAGCGCGTGGGGTGATCTTTCATGGGTGGCAAGAGTGGCCTTTAATGTCCTTGACGGGGTCTTTCAGGATCACTAGAACCTATCGCATACATTGGCATTTTCCGAAAGAAGGAGTGGCCTTGGCACTACGCTTGGCGGGATGGGTTTGGGTTGGACGAGTGGGAGCCCTGATGGGAGTGAGCTGGGTCTCTCCGGCGCTTGCACTCGATCTGGATTGGTCTGGGCAGTTCAGGGCCGAGACGCACTGGTTGCATGACTACTCCATGGACGAAACCGCGACGGGAGCGACTCGGGATGCGGCGCGCGACGGC
>CAYJTX010000338.1:0-4377 GCA_964372615.1 uncultured Bacteriovoracaceae bacterium
AGAACGTCCGTCGTGGCTCTGCCGAGGGACGAGCGTCCATCCACCCGTCGAGAAAGGCGCGCATGTCCGTCGCGAGGTCCTTGAGCGAGTCCGAGCTCGGGACGCTCGCGGGAGAGCGTCTCGGGAAAGCGGCAGAGCCTTCCGGCGTTCGCAGGTCGGAGCGGAATTTCATCAGCACGAGCTGAGTTCCGCCGTCGCGCTTGTACTCCTGGGCGAGCTCCTCGGCGGTCGCTCGCGACAGTGTGAAGCGTGCGCGTCCGCCGTGGCGTAGCTCGATCTGGCGATAGGGGATCTGACTCACCCCGGCGACCAGCTCGAAGATGCATCGTACGGCCGACGTGCGAGAGGAGGTGTCGTCTTCGGAAGGGGCGTTCGCCTCGATCCAGAGCTTGGAGCCCTCGACGCCACCTCGGAATCCGTAACGGGCGATACCCGGGTCATCGTGGGCGAGCTGGTTCAGCTGAACCTGGACGGGATTGGCGTTCAGGCACGCGCCGAGCGTGAGAGCTGCAATGAAGCACGGAGAAACGTATTGGGACCGGAACCCCATGGACTCTCTTCGGTCCGAAATCCCCCGGCTCTTGAGTGACTTAACATTCCGCGCCAAATTCACACAAAGAGTGGGATCGGTTGGTCTTTCGTCAGACGCCCGCGTAAAATCGCTCGCGATGCCGGTACGAATCGAGACCCTGGCCACGGGGGACGAGGTGGTGTCGGGAGACGTCCTGGACGGCAACGCCGCTTATCTCGCGCGTCACCTTCGGGACGCAGGATACTCGGTCGCTCGCCAGGGAGCTGTACCCGACGACTTGAAGTCCATCGCGGATGCACTGCTCGAGATCAGTGCACGCGCACGGCTCTGCGTGGTATCGGGCGGACTCGGGCCGACGGAGGACGATCTCACCGCCGAGGCGGCCGCCCGTGCGGCTGGATTGCCGCTCGAGACCCACGACCCCAGCCTCGCGCTCCTCAAGGAACGGTTCGCGCGACTCGGACTTCGGTTCACTGAGAACAACGCCCGCAGCGCACGGATGCCGAAGGGCTGCGAGGTGCACGTCAACCCCGTCGGTTCTGCTCCGGGCTTCGCGCTCACGATCGGCGGGTGCCGATTTTTCTTTCTTCCCGGCGTTCCGCGCGAGTACGAGGCGCTCGCGAACGCGGCGGTGCTGCCCTGGGTGGGCGAAAATCTGCGGCTGGCGGCGGGCGAAGCCGTCGCGCTCGCGGAGCTTCAGACGTTCGGCTGGCCCGAATCGCATCTCGCCGAGCGCTTTGCGGGCTTCGAGGCGAGATTCCCGGCCGTGAGGCTGGGCTACCGGCTCAAGGCGCCTGAGGTGATTCTCAAGCTGACTGCTCGGGGACGCGACTCCGCGGAGGCTCGGCGCTCGCTCGAGGCGCCGCTCGAGGAAGCGCGTCGAATGCTCGGGCCGACGGTCGTCGAGCCCGGCTCCGAGGGGATTCCGGGCGCGGTACACCGCCTGATGACGGAGCGCAGGCTGACGTTGTCTTTGGCTGAGTCCTGTACGGGGGGCCGGGTCGCGCGTCTGTTGACGTCCTACGCCGGTTCGTCGGCCTACTTCATGGGAGGTGTCGTCGCCTACGCGGATGCGGTGAAAAGGAGGCTCCTGGGCGTGCCAGACGGCCTCTTTGTCGCTGGCGGCCCCGGAGCGGTGAGCGCCGAGTGCGCCGAGGCGATGGCGGCCGGGGCTCTGGAGCGATTTGGAACGGACCTTGCGGTATCGGTGACCGGGATCGCGGGTCCGGGCGGCGCGACCGAGGGCAAGCCCGTGGGTCTCGTGCATTTCTGCCTGGCGGAGCGCGCTTCCGGCGTCCGGATCGCTCTGAGGCGCAACTTCCGGGGCGACCGGGAACGGGTTCAGGCGACATCGGCCTTCGTGGCTCTCGAGATGGTACGCAGGCAGGTGCTTGGGCTTGCGCCATTGAATGGCGAAATGGCAGAGAGTAAGGCGTGACGACGTTTGAGCAGTGGCTGAAGCTTTCCCATCCCGAGATTCCGACCGCGTCAGCCTCGGCCGTCGTGGCGCTGGCGGGCGAAGGTGCAACCGTGCCCTTCATCGCCCGCTACCGAAAGGAGCGAACCGGCAATCTCGATGAGGTGGCGATCCGGCAGGTGATCGACGCGAAGGAGCGTTGGGACCAGGTCATCCACCGCCAGAAGTTCATCGTCGGTGAGATCGAGAAGCAGGGCAAGCTCACCCCTGAGCTCAAGGAACAGATCCTGGCGGCCTTCGATTCGGAGGCGCTCGAGGATCTCTACCTCCCATACAAGGTGAAACGAAAGAACAAGGCATCCCAGGCGCGAGAGGCGGGACTGCAGCCGCTCGCCGATTGGATCTGGGATTGCGGTCACGGAACGGCGAAGCCCGAGCCGGGCCAGACGCTCGAGCTCTGGGCATTCACGTTCAGGAACGAGGAGAAAGGGGTCGTGGACGCGGATGCGGCGATCGCGGGTGCCCAGGACATCCTGGTCGAGCGCATCTCCGAGTCTCTCGAGCTTCGAAAGAGAGTACGCGAGGCGCTCTTCGAGCGCGGCTTCGTCCGGACGACGAAAACGGATCAGTCAAAGGCCAACAGCAAGTTCGAGCCGTATTTCGCGCACGTCGAACCCGTCAAGGCGCTCCTCGACCCGAGGGCATCCCATCGATACCTCGCCATGCGGCGTGGCTGGACCGAGGAGGAGCTGAGTCTTTCGTTCGGAGGCCAGCCCGAGGACGACGCGTGGGAAGGAGAGCTGGTCAGGGAATTTGAGACCGCTGCCTGCACGGTCGGCGATTCTCCGGGAGCGGAGAGTCTACGTCGTTCTGCGCGCCTGGCGTTGAAGGCCCACGTGCTGCCCTCCATTGAGAATGAGGCGCACAAGGCGCTCAAGGAAGTCGCCGACCGCGTCGCGATCGAGGTCTTCGCGGCGAATTTGCGGAAGCTGCTGCTGGCCGCGCCCTTCGGCGCGAAGGCGGTCCTGGGCGTCGATCCGGGCGTGCGCACGGGTTGCAAGCTCGCGGTCGTCAACGACGGCGGCCGCTTCCTCGCCGACGCCGTGATGTACCTGCGCAAGGACGACGAGAAGGCGAAGGCCAGGAGTCTCCTGGTTGAGGCCGTGAAGACGGGCGCGATCCGCGCCGTGGCGGTGGGGAACGGGACGGCGGGCCGCGAGACGGAGATTTTCGTGCGCGCTGTCCTGAAGGAGGCCGACCTGGCGGTGCCGGTCGTGATGGTGAGCGAGGCGGGTGCGAGCGTCTATAGCGCAAGCGAAGCCGCCCGCGAGGAGTTTCCCGATCTCGACGTCACGATCCGGGGCGCGATCTCCATCGCCCGCAGGCTCCAGGATCCTCTTGCCGAGCTGGTGAAGGTCGATCCCAAGAGCATCGGCGTGGGGCAGTACCAGCACGACGTTTCCCAGCCGGCGCTCAAGCGCACGCTCGCCGATGTGGTCGACTCCTGCGTGAACCAGGTCGGCGTCGACCTCAATACCGCGTCGGCCCATCTCCTGGCCCACGTCGCCGGGATTGGCGAGGCACTCGCCCGAGCGATTGTCGAAAGGCGGTCCCGGTCGGGTCTTTACCGCGCGCGGAGCGAGCTCCTCGAGGTGCCGAGGCTCTCCCAGAATGTCTACGAGCAGGCCGCGGGGTTTCTGCGCATTTCGAAGGCCGAGAATCCTTTGGACGCGACGGGCGTTCACCCGGAACGCTACGAGGCGCTGAAGGCAGTGGCGGCCCGACACGGCGTGAAGGTCGCCGACCTGATCGGAACCGGCGTTTCGCGGGTGAAGTCGGACGACGAGTTCCGAAAGGAGGTCGGCGAGTTTACCTTCCTCGATATCGTAAGTGACCTTGCCAAGCCGGGGCGCGACCCGCGCGACGCGTTCGAGGCCTTCTCGTTCCGCGACGATGTCTTCGAGCTCAAGGATCTCAAGCCCGCGATGATCTGCCCCGGGATCGTGACCAACGTGACCAACTTCGGCGCGTTCGTCGATATCGGCGTGCATCAGGACGGGCTGGTCCACATCTCCCAGCTGAGCGACCGCTACATCAAGGACCCGCGGGACGCGGTGAGCCCGGGCGATCGGGTCCTGGCGCGGGTCGTGGAAGTCTTTCTCGAGAAGAACCAGATTGCGCTCAGCCTGAAGGGAGTCGGGCGCTCGAGCGAGGATAAGCGGCCTGCGCGGAGGCCGGAGCGGCGGGGCGATCGACGCCCGGAGGGGCGTCCTGAGCGACGTCCGGAACCGCGCCCAGACCCGAGGGGCGGCGGCGAGCCGGAGGCGAGCCGCGCAAAGGAGGGGAAGGAGCGATTCTCGAGAGGACCGCGAGCCCCGGCTCCCCAGGGCAAGCCGCCTCGTCCCGCCCGTCCGCGCGAGGCGTTCAA
>CAYJTX010000339.1:0-4370 GCA_964372615.1 uncultured Bacteriovoracaceae bacterium
CCCTCGGCAAGATCAAGGATCGCTCGGCGGTGCTGCCCATCCTGGACGCCATCGACCTGAGCACGGACTCCAAGGAGATGGTCCGAGACATCGCCGGGGCCCTGCGGTCCATCGGTTCACACAAGCTGGTGCGCGAAGTACTCGCGCGGCATACTGTCTGACGCGGTCTTAGGGCACCAGGCTGGCGAACGACGCGACCTTCGTCACGTCCTCGCCTCGGCAGCCCGAGTCCGGGCACTTGTTCGAGATGCGGCAGCCCGCGCCGGGCTTCATCACGTAGTCGGTCTCGCCGCGGACGAGCACGCCCTCGATCTGGCCCGTGAGGGCGTTGAACACGGCGCTGCCGCTGTTCCCGCCGTACGTGTCCAGGTTCGCGACGAAGTACCCTGTCGGGCTCGCGTCACGAACATTCGCCCCGCCCGCAACCTTGCGCGGGAGGCCAGCCGGGTGGCCGATGACCACGAGCGGCGTGCCGTTCGTGATCGCGCCCGAGCGATTGAGCGCCAGCGGTACGTGGTTCAGGACGGGGCGAGTGAGCTGGATGAGCGCGTAGTCGGCTCCGCGCGGCTCATAGACCCGGCTGAGCAGCTTCGCGCAGGAGTGGACCTCGGAGGCCGGCACCTGCCGGGGATTTACGCCCGCCGTCTCGACCGCGAAGCCGAAGACGAACGAAGTTCCTTCGCAGTCCGCCTGGGTCGTCACGCAGTGACCGGCCGTCAGGATCAGATCGGGCCCGACGAGCGAGCCTGAGCAGAAGGCCAGGGTCTCCTGGTCGACGAAGGGCTCTTCGGCGCAGAGGCTGTACTCGAGCCGATACGACCCGGTCGCCAGCACGGCGTTCTGGCCTGTGGCGTCAAGACTGATCTTCCGGGAGCGCACGAGGCCGACTGTCGAGTCCGCGAGCTGGAGCATGCGGTTGTCAGCGACCTGGTAGGAGTCCTGCCGGTCGTCGTTTCCGTAGACGACTTTCTCGCCTGACTTTTCAGCGGCGAAGGACGTGAGTGAGACGGATGCCAAGACGGCCGCGACCATCACCGAGGAACGGGATCCAAGTTGTTTCATCGTGAATTACCCCCCACACGATGCAAGAGGAAGTAGGCCCGCCTAACCCGGAAGTCAATCCGGGCCCCCAAATTTTCACGGTCGCAGGCATTTCACGCCGTGGTAACCGTTTGGGTGCATGCGAACCTACCTCGAGCTTCTTAAGCATGTACTTGAGCACGGAGTGGAGAAGCGAGATCGCACGGGCGTGGGTACGCGAAGCGTTTTTGGCTATCAAATGCGCTTCGACCTGAGCCGCGGCTTTCCGCTTCTCACCACGAAAAAAGTTCATCTCAAGGCGATCGTTCACGAGCTCCTCTGGTTTCTCTCAGGCAGCACGAACACCGACTATCTGCGTCAGAATGGCGTCACGATCTGGGACGAATGGGCGGACGAGCGCGGGGAGCTGGGGCCGATCTATGGCGCGCAGTGGAGGTCGTGGAAGGGCGCCGACGGCCGATCGATCGACCAGATCAGCCGAGTGGTGGAGGAGATTCGCAAGAATCCGGACTCGCGCCGGTTGATCGTTTCGGCCTGGAACGTGGGCGAGCTGGACCGGATGCGGCTGCCGCCGTGCCATGCTCTCTTTCAGTTCTACGTGTGCGGCGGCCGGCTCTCCTGCCAGCTCTACCAGCGCAGCGCCGATGTCTTTCTCGGCGTGCCGTTCAACATCGCAAGTTACGCGCTCCTCACGATGATGATCGCGCAGGTGACTGGGCTCGAGCCCGGCGACTTCGTGCACACGCTCGGGGATACCCACCTCTACCTCAATCATTTGGAGCAGGCCCGCACGCAGCTCGCTCGCGAGCCGAAGGCCGCGCCCCAGCTGAAATTGAATCGCTCGGTGAGCTCGGTTTTCGACTTTCGCTTCGTCGACATCCAGCTCGAGGGCTACGAGCCACACCCGGCGATCGCGGCGCCCGTCGCGGTATGACCCTTTCGCTGATCGTCGCGGTAGCAGAGAACGGCGTGATCGGGCGAGCGAACCAGCTGCCATGGCGCCTTCCGGAGGACCTCCAGCGCTTCAGGCGGATCACGACCGGCCATCCCGTCATTATGGGGCGCAAGACCTTCGAGTCGATCGGCCGGCCGCTTCCGGGAAGGACCAACATCGTGGTGAGTCGAACTGGAGTCTTCCCCGGAACCGTCTCCGCGCACTCGCTGGAGGAGGCACTGACGGAAGCATCGCGCGCGTCCGGCGCTGGTGAGATCTTCGTGATCGGCGGAGGCGAGATCTACCGCGCGGCGCTACCGCTGGCGACGCGGATTCATCTCACGCGGGTCCATTCGAGCGTCGAGGGCGACGCGACGTTTCCGGAGCTCGGCACGGAGTGGATCGAATGCGGGCGCGAACCCTGCGCTTCGTGCGATCCGTCAGCGACGTTTCTGACCCTGGAGCGAAGGAACTGAACGCTCAGAGCATCCGCAAGGCGGCTTTGACGAACTTCCGGCGGTCGTTGAGCGACGCGAGCTGATACTTCTGGATGACTTCCCGGAGCTGGGCGTCCTTCGCGGTGAACGCGACGACGTTCGCCGTTCCCGAGACACCGGCGGCGAGCACCGCGGAGGTGCCGAGCCGAGAGGCGAGGCGAGGGGCGCGAGGCGGATGCGCCGCCCTCACGAAACTGCGGAAGTCGGACCTAACGGCGAGGTTGGCGGCCTGAAGCTCGTCCACGGGAATGCCCAGGAACACCGCGAGCTGCTCGACCTTGTCCCAGGGAAGCGGCGCGCGGCCATGCTCGATGTTTGAGATGAACTGCACGGAACAGCCGCAGGCCTGGGCCGCGTCCAGGAGGCCGAGCTGCCGCTGGAGGCGGTGTTTGCGAATGAGATCTCCGAGGGGGCCGAACGATCGGGTGTCGCGCGAGCGGCCTTTGGGGCGTCCACGTTGCTTCATAGTGAAACCGTGCGTAGCTCCAATCCATCGGTTTGCCAAGGAGTATTTCGATTTTGGAACGCGAGAGGGAGTGTTCGCGCATCCACAAATTGGGTGTATATTGATCGGGTCAAATCATTTTGCTGACCCAAGGGTCTGATTCGATAAACTTTCAATGAGCGTTGAATAGAATCAGGCGGGGTGGCCTGGCCAAGACTGAAAGGACTACGAAGAACCTATGATGATGCATCGCGCGATTCTGAGTGGATTGACGGTGGCCGCCTTGGCGCTGGCCGGGAGCTTCGCCGGTAGCGAAGCCTGGGCTGGTCCCAAAGACGCCAAGTGCCGCCATGGAAAGGGTGAGTGCCCCCATCATAAAGGTGGAAAGCACGGGAAAAAGTGCGACTGCAAGAAGTGCGACTGCAAGAAGTGCATGCACACGAAGCACAAGGGCGATGTGGAGGCGAAGACTGACGAGGCCGAGGGAGCGCCGTCAGCTGATGCTCCTCCACCGGAAAAGCCGGCGGAAGCGCCTGCCGGCGAATAGGCGAGGAGGAGGAGCCCAGCCCTCATGGCGATGATCGTGAAAATCTGGGGTGCCCGCGGATCGTTGCCTTCTCCGCTGACCCCGGCTGTGCTCGAAGCCCGGATGAAGGAGCTCCTCGACGGGTTCTTTGAGTCGGGCTTCAAGAAGAAGACGGACGTCGACAAGTACCTCCAGGCGCTCCCCCCGCATCGCGCGGGGGGCTACGGCGGGAATACGCCGTGCATCGAGGTGAGCACCGAGAAGGTGAGCGTCATTATCGACGGGGGGAGCGGCATTCGGCAGCTGGGCTACCAGCTTCTGGGTGGAGCCTGCGGGCGAGGCACTGGAGAGGTGCACATTTTCTTCACCCATTTCCACTGGGATCATCTGATCGGCCTGCCGTTCTTCGTGCCGTTCTTCGTGCCGGGAAACATCATCCATACCTACGCCGTGCAGGCCGACCTCCCGGACGTATTCAAGACGGTTTTTCGCAAACCCTACTTCCCGGTTCAGCTCGAGAATCTCAGTTGCAAGATCATCCACCACACGCTCGAGCCCCGAAAGCCGTTCCAGCTCGGCGATCTGACCCTCACTCCGTATCAGCTGGATCATCCCGATCCCTGCTGGGGCTACAAGTTCGAGCATGACGGCAAGGCGTTCGCCCACTGCGTCGATACCGAGTGTACCCGGCTGACACGCGAGGAACTCGGCCCTGACCTTCCGCTCTACCAGAACGTCGAGGTCATGGTTTTCGACGCTCAGTACACGCTGATGGAGACAATCGAGAAGGTGAACTGGGGGCATGCCGCCGCGTCGCTCGGGCTCGACATCGCCATGCGCGAGGGGATCAATCGCGTTTTCTTCCTGCACCCCGACCCTGCCTCGAGCGACGAGAAGATCTCGGCCGCCGAAGCCCCGGCGCGCCGG
>CAYJTX010000340.1:0-4360 GCA_964372615.1 uncultured Bacteriovoracaceae bacterium
TCTACGCACTCTTGCCTGGCTCTGAAATGTCAACCCGCGCCCACTGAGCCATTACACTCGAACCTTCGATACTCGATATTTTTTTGGCCGCATCGGGTTTGATCTTCGCTGTTTCAGAGCCCCGGCAGGATGCACGTGAGCGTCTTCAGGCGCCCGCTGGCCACCCATTAGGTCTTGGGGCTGCGGCTTCGGGTTTTCGGCGAACTGGGCAGCAACGTCCGTCGCGCAACCCAATCCGACGTCCGGGCGCCGCCGGAGTCCTCCGGCACTCCTTACGCGCGGCGTGGGCATCGACAGGGGCCTCTCCCCGCCGAAGACGCCGTGTCAATCCGGAAGTGGTTCCCCAGCGCGTCCTGCAGCTCCGCGACCGAGGGCCGGCTCATCGGCTCCCACGCGCAGACGAGCTCCTGTACGACGCGCTCGCCACCGAAGACGAGGCGGACGGAATCCGCGTGATTCGCCGGCCTGAACTCGGCCTCGGTCACCGACATCACGGATCGCGAGGAGCGGGTCCCCTCCCAGCGCCGCCTTCGCGTACCGCGTCAGCAGCTCGCGCCTGCGCTCGGCATCCCCTAATGCGCGCAGTCATAGCATCGCTCTGAGGCGAATCGCTCGGGGTGCTCGATCTGGATCGTCGTGTGCACGATCCCGTGGCGAGTCTGAAGTATTGCGTTCGCCTCCGAAAGCACTCGCTCGGGCTCGGGCGAGACGAGATGCGCGCTCAGCGCGAGCCGCCCGCTCGCGACCGTCCAGACGTGAAGGTCATGGACCTCGCGCACACCCAGGATCGCCTCCAGCTCGCGCTTGATGGAAAGTGGGTCGATTCCGGCCGGCGTCATCTCCATGAGGATCGCCACCGAATCCTTGATGAGCCGCCAGGAGCTGAAGAGCATCAGCCCGGAAAAGGCCAGCGTGATGATCGGGTCGATCGGGCGCCAACCCGTCCAAAGGAGCACGGCCCCTGCGATGATCGCACCGACGCTGCCGAGCGAATCGGCGATGACATGAAGGTAGGCCGCACGGACGTTGAAGTTCTCGCCGCGCGCCCCATGAAGCATGTGCAGGCTGAGGAGGTTCGCGACCAGGCCCGCGGTCGCGACGCCGAGCACGACCGGGGCATTCACCTCGGGCGGCGAACCGAGCCGCAGGATGGCCTCGTAGACCAGAACCCCCGCGATCAGCCAGATCAGCAGCCCGCTCAAGAGGGCGCCCAGGATCTCGACCCGCCGATAGCCGTAGCTCATGACCGGAGTGCTTGGCCTCTGGGAGAGCCAGAGCGCGACCAGGCTGAGCAGGAGCGCTCCGACGTCGGTCAGCATGTGGAAGCCGTCGCTGACGAGCGCCAGGCTGTTGGCGTAGTAGCCGGCGCCGAGCTCGACGATCATGAACGCAAGCGTGATCCCGAGAGCGCGCTTCAGCGGCCGTTCGGCGGCCATGCCGGGTTCGTGCGCGTGGTCATGGTCTGATCCAGGTCCGTGGACGTGCATCGCTTTCCTAGGCCCGCAGGCGAAGCCTGCTTACGCCTTCAGGCTATCACAAGGCAGCCCAGCCATCCCTGGCCCCGGAGGAGCAGGAACGGAACCTCTCGCCCGCTCGAGCCACCCTCTTCGGGAAGGCGGATAGCGCCCTCGACACGGCTTGCGGCGGGACCGTCCGGCGTGCGAGCGGCCCGAACGATCGCATACTGCGGCAGCCAGGTCCCCGCCGAGTCCGGATTGGCCTTGTAGGCAGCCTCCTTGATGACCCAACCCTCCAGGCCGGAGAGACCCAGGCCCCGCTCCGGAGGCGTGAAGACTCTCTCAAAAACTCCGTCCGCGACCCTGCGATCCTCGGGCTCAAGGTCGACGCCGACCCGGGCGCCCGGCGGGCCCTCCAGGGCGACCGCGAGCGCCAACCCCTGGGAATGGGAGAGACTCCGCGGCCCCTCGGCCAAACCTTCCACCGCCTCCGCGAGCGCACGCCTCCCGGCCCACCACTCCCGGCGCCGGGAGGGAACGTGGGACGGACACACCTGGGAAGCGGGAGGTTCGACGTCCGCCCTCACGAATGAGCACCGAAAGGCTCCCGCGACCCGACGTGCGCAGAATTCAGCCCAGCTTGCGTCCCATCCGAGCGGTGCTGGCAGATCGGCGATCATCCCGGCTCAGGTCATAGTCCTGCGCCCCGACATTCCGCAATAGGTCGCGCGAGACACAGTTGTGGAAAGACCATGGATCTCGCTAAAATCGCTCATGGCAGGGAGGGGTTCCTCCGATAGCCCTGTACGGATCATTTCGATTTCTGAAAGGACATGGATTTCTTGAGTTCTGGCCGATCCCACAAGCGAACCTCCACGGGCACCTCCACTCGCTCCAAGCTGCTGCGTCACGATCGCGCGCGCGAGGCTCAGGTCATCTGGGCAGCGCTCGTCGGCGTCGCGCTGGGCGCGATCGCGCTCTACCACCTGGCGGGGGCCCGCGCCCCCAGGTCATCAGTGACCGACACGGTCCGGACCCCCGCTTCAGACCTGCTGGGCCGTACGACCTCCCCTTCTCCCGGCACCTAGTGTAAGACCCCAGCCATGCCTTGTTGGCTGATGAAGACGGAGCCCGGAACCTACAGCTTTCAGCGCCTCCTCCAGGACGGCCGCACGAACTGGAACGAAATTCGGAATTACCAGGCCCGCAATTACCTTCGCGAGGCGCGACGGGGCGATTCCGTGCTCATCTACCACAGCGGCGACGAGCGCTCGGTGATCGGCATCGCGAAGGTGGTACGCGAGGCCTATCCGGACCCGGATCCAGAGCAGAAGGGCGATTGGGTTCAGGTGGACCTCGTGCCCGTGCGAAAGCTCGGGCGGGCCGTGTCGCTGGCGGAGATTAAGACTCGCACGGAGCTTCGTGACCTGGCGCTTTTGAAGCAATCCAGGCTCAGCGTCGTGCCCGTGTCGGAGCGCCACTTCGCGACCCTGCTGAAATTGGGTCAAGCCGAGTGAGCGCGGAACCGACTCCTGACTGGCGCCCGTTTCGCTTGGCCGCTCCAGGGGAGAGGCCCGAGCCGCCGCGAACGATCACGACCCCGGAAGGGGTGGGCGACCGGCTTCGCGCCGCGGCCTTCGCCGAGATCCAGGCGCGCGAGGCGTTCCGCCTGGCGGAAAGGCGCTACACCGACGCTCCGCCCATGCTACGTGCCGCCTGGGGCAAGCTTGCCTCAGCCGAGGAGAGGCACCTTTCGTGGCTTCTGGCCCGGATGGATGAGCTTGGCCACTCGCCGGCCGACCGCGCCGTGAACCACCAGCTCTGGGACTCGTTCGCCGCATGCCAAACCGCCGAGGAGTTCTCGGTCTACATGGCGAGCGCCGAGGAGCGGGGGCGGCGCGCCGGCGACCGGTTCCGGGAAGCACTCAGGGAACAGGATCCCCGTTCGGCCGATATCTTCGGGCGCATTGCCGACGAGGAGGCCGAGCACATCGCGCTGGCGGACCAGTTCTTCCCGGAAGCCTGGCGGCAGTCGAAGACCCGGCGATCCTGACCGGCGCCTATCGCCCGGTGCTTCCGAATCCCTTGTCTCCCCTCGCGCTCTCGCCCAGCTCGGAGACCTCCTGCACACGCGGCGTCGCCACCGGAAAGATCAGGAGCTGCGCAATCCGCTCGCCCCGGGAAAGCCGAATCTCCTGGTCCGAGAGATTCCAAAGCACGACCAGGATCTCACCTCGGTAGCCGGCATCGATCACTCCGCCCGCCGTCTTGAGCCCTCGTTTCGCGAGCGACGACCGGTCGGCCACCAGGCCCACGAAATCAGGCCGGAGCGCGAGTGCTACTCCCGTCCGGACGGGCCGCCCTTGCCGGGGCGAAAGCCACACGTCTTCATACGAATAGAGATCCAGGCCCGCGTCTTCCGCGTGCGCCCGCGTCGGCAGAATGGCGTCCTCTTCCTTCTTCAGAACCGGCAACTCATGGAAAGCATCGAAATTCGGCATGCGCAACTCTGCCCCGCCAACCCCTCGGAGACAAGCCTATCGCTTGGCGGGCTTGGGCTGGGCCGGACCCGCCGCTGCGATTTCCCTCGCGATCTCGCGGGCCAGATCCCCAAGCTCGGCCTCCCGTTGAACGCCGGTCGCCAGTACCTTGAAGGCCACCTTGCCGGCAGCGAGCTCCCGCTCGCCCAGGAGCACCACGATCGCCGCTCCATGCCGGCTGGCGAGCTTGAGCTGCGCCCCGAAACCGTCGGCGCCAAGCGGAGTCATCACGCGCAGGCCCGCCACCCGAAGCGCCCGCGCTACCCGCTCGGCCGTGCCTCGGAGACTCGCCTCGGGAAGGGTCACGAACACGTCCACGGGCGGAAGCGGCTCGGGCTTGGTGACGGCGCGCGCCGCGGCGGT
>CAYJTX010000341.1:0-4343 GCA_964372615.1 uncultured Bacteriovoracaceae bacterium
CTACGCGCGTATCCTGACCCATAGTCAGTTCCGGGACCCATCTTCAACGCGAGACGCCCGGGGACTCCAGGGCGTCTCGGGTACCATCGCCTTTTGATTCGCCCAGCGGGCAGCCACGAAGAGGTGGTCGGCCAGGCGATTGAGGTACCGGAGCACCTCGCCCCGAACGGGCTCGGCGCGGTGGAGGCTCGCAAGCTCCCGCTCCCCACGGCGGGCGACTGTGCGCGCGACATGCAGAAGCGCCCCAGCCCTGTCGCCCCCCGGAAGAATGAATGTCTTGAGCGGCTTGAGGTCAGCCTCCATCGAGTCGATCTCGCGCTCGAGCATGGAAACATCGAGGTCTTCGATTTGCCTTGAAACGGTCTTCGGAGTCTTGGCGCCCAGCGGCATCGCGAGCTCGGCCCCGAGCTCAAAGAGCTCGGCCTGTATACGCGTGAGCGAATCTCTCAATCGTGAGGAAAGTGACGGCCCCTTCTCCGCAAGAACCAATCCGATGAGTGAGTTCAGCTCGTCGAGCGTGCCGTAGGCGGCAATTCTGGTGTGGTCTTTGGGAACTCGTTGCCCGCCCCAGAGCGCGGTTTCACCGGCATCCCCCTGCTTCGTGTATATTTTCATTAAGGCCGAAGCTACCGCGCGGCGGAGTCGCGGCAAAGCAGTTTGGCCTCTTGACCCATTCAGGAGGTCGGATATAAACGGGACTTCCGCGGCAGATCCCTGTTCGGGCGGGCATAGCTCAGTTGGCTAGAGCGCCACGTTGCCAACGTGGAGGTCGAGGGTTCGAACCCCTTTGCCCGCTCCATTCTGATCCGAATGGCAGCTTGGTTCCGGCCTAGCGGATCGCGCGCCGGAACGCGTGCCCGAGGAGCCGGACGGCGAGCTCCGTCCCGAGCAGACGGCGCGTCCAGTGGAACCACCGGGCCTCTCTCCCGCAGCGAATGCGCAGGGGCGGCCTGCGCGCCCCCGCGGCCCTGAGAATCGCGCGCACGAGCGGAGCCAGGGGAGCGCCGGTGCCGGCGCGGCCAGACGTGCGCTCCCGGAAGGCACGGTACCGGAGCCAGGGTTCGCGCAGCGCCGTCCCCGGGGGGCTCCCGGCCCAAGCGACGTTTTCGCCGAACTCCGTCCGGAACCGGCCCGGCTCGACGAGAGTCACGCTCACTCCCAGCCACTGCAGCTCGTGAAAAAGGCTCTCGGCAAGACCCTCGAGGGCGAACTTGCTCGCGGCGTAGGCCGAAGCGAAGGGAAGGCCGGCAAAGCCGCAGACGGAGCTCACGAAGATCAGCCGCCCCCGCACGCTCCGAACCGCGGGCAGCAGCTCCCGGGTGAGGGCGGCCGCGCCGAAGAAGTTCGTCTCGAACTGCGCCCGGAGCTCCTCTTCGGTCAGGTCCTCGAAAGCGCCGTAGAGGCCGTAGCCGGCATTGTTCACCAGCAGCTCGAGTCTCCCGCCCCACTTCTCCCTGACGAACACGGCGGCCGCCCGGCGCGACGCCCCCGACGTGACGTCGAGATCCAGCACGTGAAGGCGGCCCGGGTGAGCGCCGGCGAGCTCGTCGAAAACCGACCCCCGTTCGGACGCCCGGCGCAGGGTCGCGACGACCTCCCAGCCGGCCTCAAGGAGCGCCGGAACCAGCGCCCGGCCGATGCCGCTCGAGCAGCCGGTCACGAGAGCCCGTCCCGCCGGGGAGCTCAGGCCTGATCCTTCCGGACGAGCCAGGCAAACATGCCGACGGGCAGGAGCGCGACCGAGCCGACCGTGAGCCAGAACAGAAAATCGCTCTTCCAGGGGATGTGCTCGAAGTTCATCCCGAAGAAGCCGGTGATGAAGGTCAGGGGCAGGAACACGACCGAGAACGAGGTCAGCCGGCGCATGGCATCGTTCGTCCGATGAGCCGAGACGGCGAAATAGGAGTCGCGGATCGACGCCAGGCTCTCCCTCAGCTCTTCGACGAACTCCTCGAGCTGGTGCAGGTGGTCGGTCACGTCCCGGAAGTAGACGGCCGACTTGTCGCTGAAGTAGTCGTAGCGGCCGTTCATGATGCCTGTGAGGATCTCGCGCTGCGGGTGGATCACGTGTCGGATCTCGTTCAGCTCCTGCTGCAGCTCATGGACGCGCTCCACATGCTCCGTGCGCGCCTGCCGGAGCACCTTCTCGTCGAGCAGCTCAATCTCGGTCCAAAGCGTCTCAAGCGCCGCCGGATTCCGGTCCATGACCCCATCGAGAATTCGATAAAGCAGAAACTCCGGCTGACGAGGCAGCTGCAGCCGATCGCGGCCGAAGCGGGTGCGCAGGTTTCCGATCGACTCGATCGGCCCGTCGTGGACCGTCACGACCGCGTTCGCCGTGATGAAGCAATGGAGCTCGTAGATCTCGACGAGCCGGGGCTCGGGTACGCGAAGCCCGTGCACGACGAGAAAGAGATGATCGGCGTACTCCTCGAGCTTCGCGCGCTGGTCGAAGTGCGTGCAGTCCTCGATGGCGAGAGGATGGAACCGGTATCGCTGCGCGAGCCACGCGAGCTCCTCGGAGGTCGGCTTCTCGATGTCGACCCAGGCACACTCGGCGTCAGGGGGGAGCGCTTCCCCGGCCTCTGCGATGCCGCAGTCGCCCACCGTCACGAATCGGCCATCCTTGGCGTGCGCGAGGAGATGGAGCATGGTTGCTGCCTATTTTCCATTCTGGGCGCCCCCGTTCCCGGCGCATCCACAATCTTTTGGCGGCGCAACGACTCCGTCGAGAGCGAGAGGCTCGCGTATAGTAGAGAGGAAAGGCTCGCGTGTAATTGACGCGAACCCCATTTCCGCCGATAAGATGACACGAATTCGAGCGCCCCACTCATGACCAAATGCAGCGAGTCACAATCGGAGCCGGACCAGCGGATCGCGAGTCTCAGGACCGCGCTCACGGAGCGCATCCTCGTACTTGACGGCGCGATGGGTACGGCCATCCAGTCCCTGAACCTCACGGCCGCCGATTTCGGGGGCGAGGACACAGAAGGCTGCAACGAGATCCTGGCCCTCACCCGCCCCGACGTAGTCGAGAGCCTGCATCGCCGTTACTTCGAAGCCGGCTGCGACATCGTGGAGACGAACACGTTCGGCGGCACGCCGCTCGTCCTCGCCGAGTACGGATTGGCCTCACGCGCGCAGGAGATCAACCGCGAGTCCGCGCGACTTGCGCGCCGGGCCGCCGACGCCGTCGCGACCCCCGATCGCCCGCGCTGGGTCGCCGGATCGCTTGGGCCCACCACCAAGGCCATCTCGGTCACGGGCGGCGTGACCTTCGACGAGCTCATCGGCCACTTCCACGCCCAGGCCCGCGGCCTGATCGACGGTGGGGCTGACTTCCTCCTGCTCGAAACCTGTCAGGACACGCGCAACGTCAAGGCGGGCCTTCTCGCGATCGACCGGCTTTCGAGCGAGCTCGGACGCGCTCTGCCGGTCGCCGTTTCCGGCACGATCGAAGCGAGCGGCACGATGCTCGGCGGCCAGGGCGTCGAGGCGCTGCTGACAGCGATCGAGCACCGCGACCTCCTTTACGTCGGACTCAACTGCGCGACGGGTCCTGAGTTCATGACGGACCACATCCACACGCTTGCGCGCCTCGCGCGCTTTCCGGTGGCCTGTGTCCCCAACGCGGGCCTGCCCGACGAGAACGGCTGCTACCTCGAGACGCCCGAGGCGGTCGCGCGCGTGCTCTCGCGATTCGTCGAAAAGGACTGGCTCAATCTCGTGGGCGGCTGCTGCGGAACGCACTTCGGACACGTGAGCGAGCTCGCCGCCATGGTTCGCGGCAAGGCGCCCCGGAAGCCCGCCCCGCCCCGGCGCTCCACCCTCTCCGGAGTCGACTACCTCGAGATCACGGACGAGCTCAGGCCCGTCCTCGTGGGCGAGCGCACGAACGTCATCGGCTCCAGGAAGTTTCGCGACCTGATCAAGGAGGACCGCTTCGAGGAAGCCACCGACATCGCGCGGAGCCAGGTCAAAGGCGGCGCCCACCTCATCGACGTCTGCCTCGCGAACCCCGATCGCGACGAGCTTGAGGATATGCGAAGGTTCATGAACCTCCTGGTCCGGAAGATCCGAGCCCCCCTCATGATCGATTCGACCGACGAAAAGGTCATCGCGGAGGCGCTCACGTACTGCCAGGGCAAGGCCATCATCAACAGCGTCAACCTCGAGGATGGGGAGGAGCGCTTCGACAAGGTGCTGCCGCTCGCCCGGCGCTTCGGCGCGGCCCTCGTCGTCGGCACGATCGACGACGACCCCGTGCAGGGCATGGGCGTGACGCTCGAGCGCAAGCTCGCGATCGCGGAGCAGATCGCCTCGGCGCTGGTCGCCGCGCACGC
>CAYJTX010000342.1:0-4323 GCA_964372615.1 uncultured Bacteriovoracaceae bacterium
ATCCGACAATAGGGAAGGTTCTGGCCGTCTCGACCCAGGAAGGGGCACTTGTAGATGAGCTGGCAACACAGCCCGCAGCGATGACACTCGCCCTGCCGAGTCTCGGCAATCGCCTTCTTGATGTAATCCGGCCGGAACGCTCCCAGGTAAAGGCGGCGCAGTTTGCGAAAGAACTGACCAAGAAAGCCCTTTTTGATCCATATGTTAGCGTACCATGAAGGAGCTACGACGGTATTCAACTGGTTGACCTCTAGAGTCAATTTTACTACAAAAAGCGCCGAGTCGAGTCAATTCATGAAAACCACGGACTTCCTGATCCGGGCGGCCATCTGCTTCCTGCTCTCGTGGATCCCCCTCAAGGACTTCGAACAGCAGATCTACTCGCGGCGAATCCAGCTGCGTTTCGGAACGGAGCCCCCATCGAACATCGTCCTGCTGGAATGGACCCGTGCCGACTTTCGCCGGCTTCGCAGCCCTCCGCCGCAGGCGGACCGCTTCGAGGGTCTGCGGGACCTCTTTCTCTGGGACCCGGTCCTTTACAGGCGCCTGCTCGCGCGCCTCCTCAGCGAGAAGCCGGCAGCCGTGGTCGTGACCTGGTACCTGCCGCCGGAGGTCGTGGAGTCCGCCGAGCAGCTCGGCCTGGCGGGGATGCGAGGCTACGACCGAGTCGTGTGGAGCTCCCGCTTCTCGCCCGAGGGGCGATTTCTTCGACCCTCAGCGACGCTCGCGAAGGGCGCTCATGTCGGGTTCAATAACCTTTTTCCGGACTCGGATGGCGTAATCCGTCGCGCGCCACGCGGTCGTGAGCAGCAGGCCTCGCTCGCGCGAGCGGTCGCCCGCGCGGTGGGGCAGGAGTCCGAACGCAGGCTCGAGGGCGACCGCCCCTTCGTCGTGAACTACTCAGGCCCGCCAGGCTCCTTCGCCCGCTGTCGCCTCTCGAGGATTCTGGACGCCCCGACCGCCAGTCCCTGCGGGAACCACGACGGAAAGATCCTGCTGCTCGCCGAACCTGGACTCGAGGAGACCCTGGGCGAACCGCCTTCCCGGACCCCGACCGGAGAGATGACCCGGGCCGAGGCGCTCGCCAGCGAGATCCACACGCTCGTGAACCGGGACGGCATCTACGAGGCCTCCTGGATCGAACGCTCCTTGCTCATGATCGCGATGATCATCGGCGGGGCGTTCTACATCATCTACTACCCGGTGGTGATCAGCGCGCTCGCGGTCACGAGCACGGGACTCTTCGTGCTCGGCTTCGTCTTCCAGCTCCTCTTCCAGCTCTTTGGAATCTACGTCCCTTCCGCGAACCTCGGGCTCTCGCTTCTTGTCACCTATCTCGTGTTCACGGGCTATCGGCTCGCCTTCCAGGAAAATCTGCAATGGCGATCGCTGAAACAGTCACAGTACCTGAGAGAGCTCGACCAGATGAAGACGAACTTCCTCTCGCTCGTGAGCCATGACTTGAAAACTCCGATCGCCAAGATTCAGGCTGTCGTCGAACGCCTCCGGCGCGAGGGGCAGCTCCCGAAAGACCCTCTCGACTCCATCGAAAACAGCAACAACGAGCTGAAGAACTACATCACGAGCATCCTGAATCTCTCGAAGATCGAGTCTCAGAAGGTCATCCTCAACAAGAAATCCAATGACATCAACCGCATCATCCAGGAGTGCCTCAAGCGCCTGCGCCCGATCGCCTCGTCGCGCGGCATTACGGTCGAAGAGTCGCTCGAGCCCCTCTTCTCGGTCGAATTTGACGAGGACCTGATCCGCCAGGTGCTCACCAACCTGGTGGATAACGCGGTGAAGTTCAGTCCCGAAGGCTCCCGCGTCATCGTCCGCTCGCGCGAGCTCGAGGGGTTCATCAGGGTCGAGGTCGAGGACTTCGGGCCGGGTATTCCGAGGGACCAGCTCCCGCTCATGTTCCGAAAGTTCAGCCGCTTTCTCAGGCCGATGGGCGCGAAGGTCAAGGGCTCGGGCCTCGGTCTCTATTTGTCGAAGTATTTCATCGAGCGGCACGGGGGCTCCATCCGGGTGCAGAGCGAGGAGGGCAAGGGCACGACCTTCAGCTTCACCCTTCCGCTGCATGGCGCTGAAAGCGAGACGCTGCTCAGCTAGTGAGGGTGACTTGCTGCGCGGCGCGGCGTGGGGCAGGATAGCCAGATTCTCATGGCGTCCGCGAAGCCACCCGCCGCAGCCTGCCCGCTCAATGTCCTGGTCGTCGACGACGAACGCGAGCTCCGCGAGTCGCTCGCCGAGAAGCTCACGTCGATGAATCACAACGCGCTCGCGGCCGAGAGCGCCGAGGAGGCCCTTCGGATGATCCAGGAACGGGGCACGGACACCCCTGCTTCCATCCACATGGTGCTGCTGGACGTGAACCTCCCCGCAATGTCGGGCCTGGACGCGCTTCGCGAGCTCCGCGCGATCGACCCCTCCATCCTGGTCCTGATCATCACGGCCCACGGCAACATCCGCGACGCGGTCGAGGCCATGCGGGTCGGGGCCTACAATTACATCGAAAAGCCGGTTCAGGAAACCGACCTGGAAGATCTCGTCAGAAAGGCGGGCGAGGCCCACCAGCTCGTCCAGGAGGTCGGACTCTCCTCGCCCAAGATGATCCTCGACAACGGCGAGGAGTTCATCGGCCGCTCCCGGCAGATGCGAGAGGTTTTCTCGGTGATCGCCCGCGTGGGGATGGTCAACACGAGCGTGCTTATCCGGGGAGAGAACGGGACCGGCAAGGAGCTGGTCGCGCGCGCGATCCATTTCAACTCGCATCGGAAGGAAAAGCCGTTCGTCGCGGTGAACTGCGGCGCGATCCCGGAAAACCTCATCGAGAGCGAGTTTTTCGGCCACGAGAAGGGCGCGTTCACGGGCGCCGACCAGCGCCACATCGGCCGTTTCCAGTACGCCGAGGGAGGCACGCTCTTCCTCGACGAGATCGGCGACGTCAGCCAGGCGATGCAGGTCAAGCTGCTGCGAGTGCTCCAGGAACGGAAGTTCACGCCGATCGGGTCGAATCGGGAGATCCGCTGCGACGTGCGGATCATCGCCGCGACGAACCGGAACCTCGAGGAGCTCATCCGGCGCGGGGAGTTCCGACAGGATCTCTTCTACCGGCTCAACGTCATGCCGATCCAGCTGCCGCCGCTCCGGGACCGGGCCGACGACATCCCGACCCTTGTCGAGCACTTCATCGAGAAGATCAACGCCCTGCACGGGCGCACCTCCGAGTCGGCCGGGCGCCCCGCGTCCACCTGTGCAGTGCGGGGGATCCGCGAGGACGCCCTGAACACCCTCAAGAGCTACGCCTGGCCCGGGAACATCCGCGAGCTCGAGAACGTCATCGAGAGGGCGTTCGTGATGGAGAACACCCGCTACCTCACGGTCGGCTCGCTGCCGGAGCACCTCAGGACGCGGGGCGAGCGGGACAGCTACGCGCCTGGAAACAATTCCGCAGGCTCGTCCACCCTGGCGATCGACTTTCACAACCAGAAGGAGCAGTTCGAGCGGGACTTCATCGTCAAGGCGCTCCGCCGTTTCAACGGCAGGATCAACCAGACCGTCACGCACGCGGGGATACCCAAGAACACCCTGCTCCGGAAGATTCGCAAGTACGCGATCAATCCGGCGGATTACGGGCCCGTCGACCAGGACGGAGAGGACAGGAGGTAGACATGGCCAGCACGATCATCACGGTGGCGAATCAGAAGGGCGGGGTCGGCAAGACCACGACGGTCATGAACGTCGGCATCGGGCTCGCGAGAAAGGGGTTTCGCGTCCTGCTCGTCGACAGCGACCCACAGGCCAACCTCACGAGCTACCTGGGGGTCGTACCGGGCCAGGAGCCGCACGAAAACGTACGCACGCTCGACGAGGTCTTCCTCGCCAAGAGACCGCTGGGTCAGGCGGAGATCGACGCGCTTTTCGTGCGCACGGCAAGCGGCGTCGACCTCCTGGCTTCCGAGAAAGCGCTCGCCGGAGTCGAGTACTACCTCTTTCCGAGACCCGACAAGGAGTCGGTCCTCTCGCGCTTTCTTCGCGCCTCGGCGGGCAGGTACGACTACGTCCTGATCGATACTCCCCCCAGCCTGAGCCTGCTCACGATCAACGCGCTCTGCGCGAGCGACCACGTGCTGATCCCGGTGCAACCCGAGTTCTTCGGCCTGGAGGGAATCGTGAAGATCCGGGAGGCGATCGAGAACGTGCGCGCTCGCTGGAATCCTCGGATCAGCCTTCTCGGCGTCCTACCTACCCAGGTCGCGACGCGGAGGAAGCTCACCGAGGAGGTTCTCGAGGCGCTTCGCGGCGAGCTGGGAACCG
>CAYJTX010000343.1:0-4298 GCA_964372615.1 uncultured Bacteriovoracaceae bacterium
TGGCTCGCCGGCAAGGGTCGAGGATGGGTCACTGCGGAATACGCGATGCTCCCCCGCGCGACCCACACCCGTTCCAAGCGGGACCGCGAGAAGATCTCGGGTCGCACGCAGGAAATCCAGAGGCTCATCGGACGAGCGCTTCGCGCGATGATCGACCTCAAGACCCTCGGTGAGCGATCCGTGCTGATCGACTGCGACGTCTTGCAGGCCGATGGCGGCACCCGCACGGCTTCGATCACCGGGGCGTGCGTCGCGCTCGGGCTCGCGCTCCGAAAGGTCGGCCTTCGCCCCAACGACTCGGTGGCCGCCGTGAGTGTCGGAATGAAAGAGGGTAGCGTCCTGGTCGACCTCGACTACGGGGAGGACTCAAGCGCCGACGTCGATATGAATTTCGTGATGACCGGCGCGGGCCTCCTCGTCGAAGTCCAGGGAACCGCGGAAAACCGCCCTTTCTCCAGGACGGACATGGATTCGATGGCAAGGGCCGCGGAATCAGCCCTCGCGAAAATCAGCGAAATTCAGAGCAAGGCGCTCTCAGGTTAGCGCGATCCCTCACCGCGCAGACGAGCCGAGCGGGGCCCCGTGGGGAGCCACACACGAACGGTACCACCGCGCCCGGGAGCCGAGCGAGCGTCAGCGAGCGGAGATCCGGGCGCCCAAATGGCCAGGATGGCCATTTGTATAAAGAAGGAAAGCCCCGAGATCCTGGACGGATCTGGGGCTTTCCCTGAGGAGGTGGTGGGTACAGCTCTGTTGCGCGCGCGCCTCGTGTCGAGGAGCGCTCACGCGACCTTGTGGGCTCCTTGCTTGGCCTTGAACGCCTGGTAGTGCCCAAACTTTTTCTCGTAGTCGGGAACGGGTTCCCCCGTCTTCTTGATCAGTCCGAACTTGAAATGCTCGTAGTGCTCTTCGCAGAAGTTGAAGCGCTTGCTTTGGGACTTGCAGCCCCAGCAGTGACAGCCGTCCGGCCCAGGATTGTGGCCCTTCGATGCCCGAGCGCCGCTACCGTCCCCCTTGGAAGCGCTAGCCGCCGACTTCTTGTCTTCACCGGTGCTCATCGTCCCTCGCCTCCTCCAGTTCGCTCGTTCACTGAACCTATCGGCGCTGTAAAATTTTAACTTTAGTGAATTAGTCGGATATACTAAAAATCAATTTATTCCGTCGACTTGCTGAATACCCTCTCGATCGATGCAAGAGAGGATGAATTCGGCCCGTGAAGTTGCCGGGATGAAGATGGGTGCTACACTTCGTTTGTTAACGGCTTTTTGACGGTCGCGAGCACTCATTAGGGTCGCTCGGTTTGGCTCATGGGAGGGCCACATATGCATCCAAGGATTGGGAGTTTGTTCCTGGCGTTGTCTCTCTTGCTGGTAGCGGCCGCGGCGCCCGCGCACGGTCCGGACGGCCCGTCGACGATGCGATTCGTCCAAATCGAGGCGAAGACCAAGTTCGATCGATCAAGGATCGCGAAGTTCGGCGTCAGCCTCGAGGCCTTTCGATCCGACAGTGTCTGGGGATTCGCGACGCCGGAGATGGTCGAACGCATGCGCGCCGAGGGAATTCGAGTCGTCGGCGACTTCGACGCGGTCGTCGGCCGAGGCGGCCACGACAGCCTGTTCGACTTCCCTCCGAACGACACGCGCTTCCACAATTACGACGAAACGCTCGCGGAGCTGCGTGGCCTCAACTCGCGGCACGCGGACATCACGCGCCTGAACAGCATAGGAAAGTCCATGGAGGGCCGGGACATCTGGGGGATCCATATCAACACCACACCCGACGCTCTCATCGCAGGCCAGAGCCAGAAGCCAGGGCTGATCATCATGGGCGCTCACCACGCGCGGGAGCACCTGAGCGTTGAGATCCCTCTCATGTTCGCCCAGCATCTTCTCAACAACCGAGAGGACTCAAGAATTGCGGGTCTTCTCGACACCCGTGACATCTGGATCATCCCGATGGTCAATCCCGACGGAGCCGAGTGGGATATCGCGACCGGACGCTATCGGATGTGGCGCAAGAACCGCCGGAACAACCAGGACGGAACCTACGGCGTCGATCTCAACCGCAACTACGGCTTCAAGTGGGGTACCGGCGGGTCCTCGAACGACACCTCAAGCGACGTCTACATGGGCAAGTCCGCCTTGTCTGGGCCCGAGACGCAGGCCGTGAAGGCGTTCGTGGAGACGCACTTGAACTCGAAGGTGCTTCTGACCGTGCATACGTTCAGCGAGCTCATCCTGTATCCCTGGGGTCACAAGTACGACTCCATTGGCAACGCCCGCGATCTCAAGGTCTTCGAGACGATGGCGACGACCATGGCGTCGTGGAACCACTACAAGCCCCAGCAGTCGAGCGACCTCTATATCGCGAGCGGCGACACGACCGACTGGGCCTACGGGGAGCACGGAATATTCGCCTTCACCTTCGAGCTCTCGCCGTCGAGCATGTGGGAAGGAGGCTTTTACCCGGGACAGGGCGTGATCGATCGCGTGTTCCAGGACAACCTCAATCCCCTGCTTTACATGCTCGAGGTGGCCGATGACCCCTATCAGGTCCTCACGGGCCAGGAGCCGACCGGCTTCTTGAAAAACTACGTGGAACCGGCTCTGCCCGAGTCGCTCTACTGGTCGACGCACCCGCTATAAGTCGAGCACGATCGGGAGCACCACCGGCTTC
Organism: uncultured Bacteriovoracaceae bacterium; assembly: GCA_964372615.1. Taxonomy (GTDB): domain Bacteria; phylum Bdellovibrionota; class UBA1018; order UBA1018; family UBA1018; genus CAYJTX01. The sequence goes on from CAYJTX010000343.1 coordinate 2,677, forward strand.
TTGCCGATGTTCTGGTTGAAGAAGCGGCGGAGCTCGACTCGAATCGTCTCCTGAAGGTCAGCGGGCGGCCCGCTTCCGGTCGCCCGCTCCTTCTCGAAGGCATCGACGATCTTCCGAGCGACCTTCCGGGCTTCCTCCACGAGCCAGCCTTCGATGGACTCGCTCGCCAGGCCCTTCGTGATGATCTCCGGGCCAGCGATGACCCTGCCCGACTCCGTTTCGCGAACAAGAAGGGCGAAAACAACGCCTTTCTCTCCCATCTGACGCCGGTCCTTGAGAACGAGGCGAGTGACGTCGTTGCCCTCGCGACCCTCGACCAGGACCCTCGGCTCTTCGAGGTGGTCGATGACCTCGAAACCCTGGGAGCCGATCTCCGCCACATCGCCGTTCACCAGGATATGCACGTTCTCGGGTCGCACTCCCGCTTCCTTGGCGAGAACGGCGTGGTGCACGAGATGACGATACTCGCCGTGCACCGGCACGAAGTACCGGGGCTTCACCCGCTCGAGCATCTTCTTGAGCTCCGGCCTCGTCGCATGGCCGGAAGCGTGAATATCATGGACCGCCTCGTACAGAACTTTCGCGCCCCTCCGGAAGAGGCTGTTGATCATTCGCCCGATCGCCTTCTCGTTGCCTGGGATATTGCGCGAGCTCATGACGACGAGGTCGCCCTCCCGAAGCTCGAGCTGCCGGTGCTCGCCCGCGCCTGCGCGCATCAGCGTCGAACCCTGTTCGGCCTGGCTGCCCGTCGCAAGCACAACGACCTTGGAACGCGGGTGCTTGTTGATTTCGTCCAGCGGAATCAGCACAGAAGGTGCGTCCGAAAGGTACCCGATCTCCTGGGCGAGCCGGGCATTCTGCTCCATTCCTCGGCCCGCGAGCGCCACTCGCCTGCCCATCTTTCGGGCGAGCTCCATGAGCTGCCCCATGCGTCCGACATTCGACGCGAACATCCCGACGACGAGAAGACCTTCCGCCGCGGCCAGGAGTTGCTCAAATTTCTGGTAGATCCGGCTCTCGCTCAGGCTGTGCTCGTGCCGCTCGACGTTCGTCGAGTCCGATAGCAGGAGTAGAACGCCCTCGTCCCCCGCCTTCCCGAACGCCCCGAGGTCCATCGTCTTGCCGTAGAAGGGCGTCGGGTCAATTCGAAAGTCGCCCGTATGCACGACCCTGCCCACCGGCGTGTCGATGAAGAGTGCCGCCGAGTCCACAATGCTGTGATTCACCGACTCCGTGCGGACGGAAAAGTGACGAAATTTGATGACTTCACCCATCGCGAAGGCGCGAACGTCGGCCACGTCCTCGAGTCCGTGCTCCAGGAGCCGCATCCGAATGAGCTTCGCGGCGAACGCAGAGGCGAAGATCGGCGCCCGGATCCCGGCCTTGAGCGCGAACGCGAGCGCGCCGATGTGGTCCTCATGGCCATGGGTGATCACGAACCCCTTCACCTTCTCCTTCCGCTCCCGGAGGTAAGTGAAATCCGGAATGACGTACTCCACTCCGAAGTGCTCGAGATCAGAGAAGAGCAGTCCGCAGTCCAAGACCAGGATCTCGTCGTCGTACTCGAGGATGAAACAGTTCATCCCGATTTCGCCCAGGCCGCCCAGCGGCAACAGCCTCAG
>CAYJTX010000344.1:0-4297 GCA_964372615.1 uncultured Bacteriovoracaceae bacterium
CGGCGCGGTCCTCGCCGGCGTGGCGGGGCTTTTCCTCTTCGACGAACAGGGGCGCTCGGACGAGCTGGAGCGGCAGACCACGGTCATGCGCAAGGAACTCGACGCCTTCCGCGACGAGGGACCGAGCTCCCGCGAGCCGCGACTGCTCTACGATACGACCGCTCCATGGGGGAAGGAGATCCCCGACGAATACAGGGCGCTCGTGCGTCCGGGGAAGTGGAGCGTCTACAAACTCAATCAATGGCTGGCCCAAGGGGATGGGGTGCTGGTGCATCAGGACCGGATGATCCGGCTCGTGCCCCCGCAGCTCAATCCGCGAGGGCCCAACGGTTCCGGAGCCGAATCTCCGGAGGAAACGCAGGCCGGAGGTTCCGGCCGTTCAAAGGGAGAGAGTCGATGAGAGCGTCAAATTTCGTTCACCTGGCCGGAAATCTCGGGGGCGCCGTGGAGCTCAGAAAGGGAGAGCCCGCCGTCGCGCGGCTGAGCGTCGCGGAGACGGTCGCGCGTTTTAATCGCGAAACCGGGAAGTTCGAGGCGTCGCACACGAACTGGATTCCCGTGACTGCGTTCGGAAGGCTCGCCCGGCGGGCCGCGCAGACTCTGAAGAAGGGCGACCGGGTCGTGATCCAGGGGTCGCTCCGGTCGACGACCTACGAGAAGGACGGCGAGAATCGCCGGGGCTTCGAGCTGATCGCCGACGCGATCGAAAAGGCGCAGCTCCTTCCTCGGGCCGAAGAGGGCGCCCCGGTCGAAGGGGCGGCGGCGGCGTCCTTCGCGGAGTTTCAGGAAACGGAGATCGCTCTATGAAAAATATTCTTGGCGTTTTCGTCGTCGTCGCTCTGGCGGCGCTGATCCCGGAATTCGCCTGGGCGCGTGACCTGGTCTCGGCGAGCCGAAGCTACGCGACGACCGTGAAGCAGATCGCTCAGGCAGCGAGCGTCACGGGGATCGTCGTTGGAGGATTATTCATGCAGCTCCCTGGCGCGGGCGGCTGGGGAAGAATGGTGCTTTCAGGTGGGCTAGTCGGAGCGGCGTGCGCGTTCGGCGCCCCGGCGTTCGCATCGTTTCTCACGACGGTCTTCGGGAGCGGCTGATGCAGCGGCCGGACGTTCAACTGGATCAGGTCATCCATCAGCCAGTCCGAACGAGGATAATCGCGTACCTCGTGAGCCGTGGCCCGTCCGATCAGGCGACGCTGCAGACAGGACTCGCCTTGACGGACAGTCACCTAAAGACTCACCTGCGCGAGCTGATCGAAAATGAGTACGTCAGCTTCGAGAAAGGTCCGGTGAACGGAAGCTTTCAGCGCACCATTTACCGCCTGAGCCCGCTCGGGCGCATGCGTTTCGGCGACTACCTCAGAGCACTCTCGGAGATCATTCATGCGGAGTAGCAAACGAGTGGTCACGCCCTCTCGGATTCTCAACGACCAGCGGGGCGTGTTCGGGCTCTGGATGACGGACTTCGCCGGGGCCATCGTCGTGTTCGTCATCGCGAGCAAGGTTCTGGAGGGAAGCGGGTACGAGCTGCTGGCTTTGCCCGCGGCCCTCGCAGTTCTGGCCGTGCTGGCGCCCGTACGCCTGACCACTCGGCGAAAGATCATTCGCGACTTCGTCCGGTGGATTTTCACACCCAAGGTGATTCATGATCCACGCCGCTAATATCTTGCCTGAGCTGTCGCACGTCGTAGATGGCCCCATTCCCGTCTTCGTCACTGTCGAGGGCCGAATCGGCGCACTCTTCGAGTGCCCGGTCCTCGACCTGGAGGGCGAGGAAGTCGATCGGAGGATCGCCGGGATAGAGCGCGTAGTTTCGGCCCTGCAGGAAAATACGACACTTCGGGTCATCCAGAGGGCGTCATCCGGTGGCGAGGTTGGTTTCGAGACCTTCCGAACGGATGCCGTCGAGCGCGTCGGATTTGTGCGACGCCGGATTCTGCTCTCCGTGGAGAGGGCAGGCGCCGATCCCGTGTCGCTGCGGTCCCTGGTCCGGATTGTCCGCGGAAAGAGCGGAGCGCTTCAGGCAGAGATCGACGCGTTCCGGGCGGGGATTCCATTTCAGGAAATCAGGGAGCTGGGTGGACAGCCGCTGACCATCGAGGACGAATTTATCGCGCCGGACGCGGAGGTCAGCCTTCGAGCGCGCGCTCTCGATTTTGGCGGCGAGCTCGTCGGCGTGGTCCGTGTCTTCAAGCCGGGGACACGGCCGATCAGCGAAGCGAGCCTGGCGCAGCTCCTTGGGGAGATTTCGCTTCCGTTCGAGGCAAGCGTGAGTATTCGGAAGATCGCGAGGCATCGCGCGGACTTCCGGCTCCGCTCTCAGCTCGCGCGGCAGGAGCTGTTTCAGGACACGTCGGCTTCCGCGAGGCGGGAGGCTACGGAGAAGGCGCTCGATGACACGCTCCTCTTCGGGAAGGGCCTTTGCGAGGTCGAGTGGCTCCTGATCCTGAGACGGCGGGACGAAGCGAGCCTCCGCACGGATCTGGACCGGGCTCGCTCGATCCTCAGTCAGTTCGGTGACGCGATGATCGAAACGGTGGGAGTTGTTCCGTCCTACGTCGCGAGCAGGCCGGGGGCCGAGCAGCACTACACGTTCATCGACGACGACAACGTGGTTCCGTTCTATCTCCCGATTTTCTCCCTCGGCGAGGCCACCCCGCAAGGCTCGGGCCGTTCGTTGCTCCTGCACCGTCTGGACGGATCGCTTCACGCCTTTGACCAGTTCAGCCCACGGTTCCTGGCTTACAACGCGATCATCAGCGGCAAGACGGGCTCCGGGAAGAGTGTCCTCGCCAACGCTCTCAGCTCCGCGCTGATGCAGGACCCTGCCGTCCGCATGATCAAGGTCGATGTGGGCGGGAGTTACAGGAAGGAATGCGAGGTATTCGGAGGAACCGAGGTCGCCTTCAGGCTCGACGCTCCCTCGGGCGTGAATCCATTTCGCGTCTTCACCGATCTGGCCGAGTCCAACGAGGCCGTGCAGGTCGTCGGCGAATTCCTGGCGGCGTTGATTCGCGAGGAGGACGAGAAGCAGATTCCGAAGAGTGTTCGGGCCGCGCTGGAGGAGTGCCTGAAGTCATACGCGGCGGGCGTGAGGTCAAGCGGATCCCCCGGGATCGACGACTTTGTTGCGTTCGCCCCAGAATTACCCAGGAAAGCGTTGCTCTCCCGCTGGGCATCGGGAGGTGTGTTCGAGAACGCCCTGAAAGATACGGGCGATCCCGCACGCCATCGGTACCGGTACTTCAACTTCGAGAACATCCAGGCGGCGGCTCACCGCGACTATGCCGAGGGAGTCATGGCCGCCGTCATTGCCGACGTAAATCTGGAAATGCTTCGCTTGAGCCATCGGTCGAACGGCGAACGTCTCGTTCTCTTCTGCGACGAGACGAAGTTCTTCCTGGAGCGGTTCGCGCCGTTCTTCCTGCTCACCGCGGGAAACTTCCGAAAGTTCGGACATGGCCTGATCCTCCTGTTGCAGAACATCCGGGATGCGGAGGTCGGCCTTCCCGATGGGTCCGTGGACCGGGGGCTCATCCTGAACAGCCCGATTCGATTCTTCCTTCAGGCGGACACGGAGGCCGACTATCTGCGGGACCAGTTCCGATTCGACGAGAGCCATCTCGACGCCGTCGTTCGCCATCCGTACCGCGGGAAGGAGTACCGGGAAGCCGTCCTTCAGGACGACACAGGGACGAGGCTCGTTCGGCTCTATCTCACGGATGACGAATACTGGCGGATGACGTCGACCAAGGAGGATGTCGAAAAGTTCCAGGCACTGCGAGAGTCGGTTCCGAAGCTCACTGTGGAGGAGGCGATCCGATGTCTCGCGGCGACGGCTGGGCGATAGCAGTGGCAGTCTTATGGAGTGCTCCGGCGCTCGGGTTCGACCCATTGACGGCGACTGCCGTCGTGAGTGCCGGCGCGAGCGCAGTCAGCGCCGTGTCCCAAGTCGCCGGAGAGGTCGCGTCGAGCGCCGAGGCCTTTGGCGAGCTCTACGGCGAGATCGATCCGCAGGCGCAGATCGGCGAGGATGGCGAGCGGCTTGTGCGGGAGATTCGCGAGATCGAGGATCTGGCCCGCGACGTCGGGTACACGCACGAGGAGCTGGACGACCTCGCCATGACCGCGAACCGCTCGGAGGACGCCAAGAAGCTTTCGTCCACGCTTCGAACCTTGACGAAGGCGATCCGCACCGGAAAGCGAGTGGCCAGGCTCGCCATGCGGCTGGAACAGAAGGCCCACCTGTCAGAAGTCGAGCAGGCCGCGCTCGAACGGGAGCAGCTCGTCGTCCTGTA
>CAYJTX010000345.1:0-4292 GCA_964372615.1 uncultured Bacteriovoracaceae bacterium
GCGAGCGGCTCCTACTCCCGACCGTTGCCCTGGATGATGCCGCCCCAGTAGGCGAAGTCGATCCAGCACTGGCCGGCCGCGGCCTCACGCTTGGCCTCCAGGGCCCGCACGTTGACGGTGGGGGGGAGGCTGTTGAGCGGCATGTCAACGACCGTCGTGATCCCCCCGGCGGCCGCCGCACGGGTCGCCGTCCGAAAGCCCTCCCAATCGGTGCGGCCGGGTTCGTTGATGTGGGCGTGGCTGTCCACCAGGCCGGGCATGACGACCGCCGAATTGACTTCAACGCGCTCGGCGCGGGGCCAGTGCCCCAGGGGGCTCGCCGTGCCCGCGAGGACCTCGGCGAACTGGCCGTCCCGGATCCATGCGCAAGCCGGGCCCGGTCGATCTGAGCCCGGCAGGAGCGCGTGGTGGGCTGACAGAATCCAGTCGTCACTGTTCTTGAGTGGCATCTCGCGACCCGAGTTCATTCCAGCCGCGCGCCCTGGTCAAGCCAATTGGCGAGCAGAGCTCGCTCCTCATCGGTCATTCCCGACTTGTTCGCCAGGGGCATGGTTCTGGTTTCGATCGCCCGGTTGCGGATGCGCGCGGCGAGAGCCTGGATCGACGCGGGCGTCTCGAAGGATGCTCCGCCGGGCGATGGGCCGAAGCTTCGGTCGACGGGATTCGAGGAGTGGCAAACGGTGCACCGGTGATGGATCACGGCGTGCGCGTCGCGGAAGGCGACCCGAGGCGCTCCTGGCGAGGGCGCGAGCGTTCCCCCGGCGTTCACGCTGCCGGTCGCGGGTAGCGTGAGCGCCAGCAGCGAAGCGAGCGCGCCCCCGGCCGCGGCGAGCCCCGGCCAGCCACGCAGGCCCGCGACCATCACGTGCCGCACGCCGCAACCGAGGACAATGAGCAGACCCAGGATGAGAGGGCTCCACGGGTGGGCGTACGTTGACGGGTAGTGGTTGCTCAGCATGATGAAGAGCACCGGGAAAGTCACGTAGCTGTTATGGACGGAGCGCCGCTTGGCTCCCTTGCCGAGCTCAAAGTCGGGCACGCGCCCCTCCCTCGTCGCGTCGATCATCTTCTGCTGCGCGGGTAAGATGCGCACCCACACGTTCGTCACCATGAGCGTGCCTAGCAGCGCTCCGACGTGGATGAAGGTCCCCCGGCCACTGAAAACGTGATGAAAGCCGAGGGTGATTCCAGCGAGCCCGCCGAGACTCAGGGCCGTCGCGGCCAAAGGAACTTCGCGGCCGAGGCGGCTCTGCCAGAGCAGGTCATAGGCGAACCAGGCCGCCGCGAGCGAGGCGATCCCGATACCGGAGGCGAGCGCGGGCGTGAGCCCTGGCTTCGACGGGTCCAGAAGGTAGGCGCCGCCCGTCAGATAGTAGACCACGACGAGGAGCAGGAATCCAGTGAGCCAGGTGAACGTCGCCTCCCACTTGAACCAGTGGAGCGTCTGGGGCACCTCGCCGGGCCCGACCAGCCTCTTCTCGACCTGGTAGAAACCGCCGCTGTGAACCATCCACAGCTCGCCCTCGACTCCCTTTCTGGCCGTGGCTGGCTTCTCGAGGCTCGAGTCGAGCCACATGAAGTAGAACGAGCTGCCGATCCAGGCGATCCCGGCGATCAGATGGGCCCAGCGCAGCAGTAGATTGGTCCAGTCCAGCCAAAAGGAGGTCACTCCGGTCAGTTTTGCCCGGACTCCTGACCAAAATCCACTAGCCGATCATCCTCAGCTGCCCGCCCTCGCGCTTGGACGCATCCCAGCAAAGCTGCTCGAGACGTCCGTGGAGTACCTCGTAGCGCCCCTTCATCTCAAAGGAGTTGAAGGCGAGAGCTCCTTCGCGTTCGAGCACCTCTTTGCAGTCTCTCAGATAAGTGAGCGAGACGAAGAGCAGGCGGTTCCGTTCCCTGGCGTCCTTGGCGTACTGGCTCTGGTTGAAGTGATGGAACATCTGCCGCGCGCAGCGGAGCAACTCATCTTTCGGGCCTCGAGGCAGCTCGGCTGATGCGCAGCTTCTCTCGTAGGCGAGGGCGAACTCGTAAGTTAGGTAGTTCTTGAACATCCGTGTCCCTCCTTTTTTTATCCGTGAGCTATTCAGTTCGGTTGCACTTCACTTCCTGCCAACCAGGGGAGCACGGATCGTGCCACGGGCCCACGACAGCCTTTACGCTCCGCGCGCTCGCAGTTTCGCGCACTTCATGCGCCGCTTTCCGAGTGGAGTTCTTCCGTGCGGGTATGAATTTTTTCTGCCAGGTCGGGGTCACTATCGCCCTGGCGGCGTCTTCGGGAACTTCACGACGAGCAGGTCTCCGACCTGTTCCATCTGCACGCGCGACGCATCGGCGCCGGGCGGCACGGGGAACTGCTGCTGAAACGATGCGGTCAGCGAGCCGCGCTTCGTGCGGCCCGAAACGGACATCGTGTCGTTCTCGACGCGGATCTTGACGTTTTCTCGGTCGAGCCCCTGCGCCTCGATTTCGTAGTAGATGAAATCGGCGTCCTCGCGCTGACGCACGGCTGCGCGCGCGACCCCTGGCCCCTCGGTCAGATTCTGCATCTGCATTCGCAGACGCTGCCGGAGTTGTTGATGGTTCTCTTGCATTTTCTGGAGGTAACCCCACGGGTCTGCAAAAGAATCGGAGAGGGGATCGAGCCCTTCGTCGTCAGGGAGTTGGGTCGGGCGAGCAGCAATGGGTGGAGTCAGCATCGGTGGGGTTGCCACCGGTGCTGGCCGGTTCTCGACCCAGGACCAGGTCAGGAACGCCCCGGCCAGGAAGCCGGCGAGCGCCGCGCCGGGCCGACCTCGAAGCGCCGACCTCAGCCAGAGCGCAGCAGCTCGCGGGCCCGAAGCGCGAGACCTTTCGCCACCGAGTGGAAATGGCGGTGTTCCCGCACCTTCTGCGGGCTGAATCGGCGGTCGAGCGCCGCCTGAAGCGCGGGGACCTTTGCGGTGCCTCCGGTTGAGCATACTAGGTCGATCTCGTGGTCCCGTAGTCGATTGCGTAGACGACCGGGTTCAATAGCTGGAAGCCTTTTTTGCACTCCTGGGAATCGACCCTTTCCCCTCGTCCTTGACTGTAACGGAGATCGTGTGGCTCAGCTTCGGGCCGAACGACTTGTGGACTCCGTCTCCGAACTGAAGCGTGAGCTTGTGCTTTCCGGGCGCGAGCGGAATCTCGGCGCCAGTTTGCCCCTTTCCGTAATGAAGGTTCTGCGGTCCCACGGTGATCACCTCGCCCTCGGGCAGCGCTTCCGCGTCGACCAGCACGTGATGGTGGCCGGTACCGGGTTCCATCGAGCCTGCCGGGGCTACGGTCATCCCTTCGAGGCCGAAGGCCGCCTTCACCGGTGATGCGACGGTCGAGCCATCTTTGGGCTCGAGGAAGAAAACCTTGGCATCCTCAGCGAGCGTGGGGGAGAGAGCGGCCGAAGTCACTAGGGCCAGTCCGACGACGACAGGAAACGGGAAGGGGAGTCGCATGACTTCCCATTTTGCCGACGTGACGACTCGGTGTAAAGCCAGGGGCGTGAAGATTTCTCAGTTCGGCGTGTCCGAAGCGACGCCTCTGGAGCGCGAAGATCGCGACCGGATCGCTTTTGCCGCCTGGGGCGCTCAGCTGACTCTGGAACAGTTCCTCGACCGGGAGCGCCGCCTGCGGGCCACGAGCTGGGCGCGACGGGCCATGCGCGGGTGGCTCCTCCGAGCTTCCGAAGGAGCGCCGGATGGGGCGGTTCTTGCCTCCTGCGAGACCTTTCGGATGAAAATGCCGGTCGGAGGTGGCTCGCGTGAAATCGAGGCGATCGCGTCAGTCCTGACGGAGCCTAGGCTGCGGGGGCGCGGCTACGCGATGCGGCTGCTGGAGTACGTCATGAAGCAGGCGCTCACGGCGGATCCGAGCCTGGCTGGCTTCGCGCTGTACTCCGAGGTCGGAACAGCGATCTACGCGCGAGTGGGTTTTCGTGCCCTGGATTCAGTCGAATGGGTCTATCCGGCCGAAGGCGGGGGTGCGCCGTTGATCGAGGGACGGGATGGGCCCGACGTGGCGCGCTGTCTGGCGGCCGGGGCGCACCCGCCCTTGGAGCAGCTGGAGTGGCATTGGGCGAGGGAGCGCTTCTACGCGGAGGCTCTCGGGCGTCCGCGCTCACGTTTTCATGGGCAGGTGTGCGGTCAGGCCGGAAGGTTGTCGGCTTGGGCCGCGGACTGGAAGGGCAGCGCACTGCGTGCCCTGGTCTTCGAATTCGGCGATTCAGACCGTGAGCGCGAAGCCGAGGGAGTGAGCTTGGCCGCCGCGCGAGCCGA
>CAYJTX010000346.1:0-4290 GCA_964372615.1 uncultured Bacteriovoracaceae bacterium
ATCGGGATGGAGATCAGCATTCCGATCAGGCCCGAGTACTGCTGGCCCACGGCCTCGACCGCGATCAGGATTAGCGGGTGCAGGTCGACGAGCTTGGCCACGATCACGGGAAAGATCACCAGCATGTCGATGACGTTGGCGATGACGAAGACGAAGAAGACCGGCCAGAGCAGAGGAGTGAACTGCGCGTCGAGCCCGACGATGAGAAGCGCCGGCACCGCTCCCACGATCGGACCGACGTAAGGCACGATGTTCGTGACGCCCGCCACGATGCCGAGCACGATGGCATAGGGGGCCTTGACGACCCAGAGGCCCACGCCGACCATGAGGCCGACGAGAAGCGCCTCAAGGAGCTTCGCGCCGAGGTAATCCGAGAGCGACGTCAGAATCTCGTTCGTGACGTGGAAGACGGTCTCGAACCAGCGGTTCGGCACCAGGTGAAAGAGCCGGCGTCGGATCGACCGTCCGTCGTTGATCATCACGAAGGTCAGGATGGGCGCGATGAAGAGACAGCCCAGGACCTCGCCGACGATCCCCGCCCCGTGGTCGACGAACCATTTGCCGCTCTCTCGGAACCACGCCACGACGGAGTCCGTGGGGTGAACGGTGGAGAGGAAGGCGAAGCGCGACTGGGCCTGGCTCTCGAACACCCGAAGGCGGTCGATCGTCTTCTGGAAATAGATCGGCGCCTGTTCGCGGAAGTCGGTCCATTCCACCTGGCCTGCCTGGAGCGCCTGCAGGACCACCAGTACGGCTCCCGTTCCCAGCGTCGCGAAGATCACCATGATGGAGAGCCAGCGCGGGTATCCCCTGCGCTCGAGCCCGGCGACCGGCGGCGAGAGGAGCATGGTCATGATGATGGAGAGGAAGGTCGGCGTCGACAGCGCCGGCGTGACCACGAAGAGCGTCGCAACGCCGGCGAGCACGCAGGCGACGCAGGCGATCTTGATGAGGTCACGCTGGAGATGGGCGTCGAATCTGCCCTTCACACGACCTCGTCCAGAACCGGCGAGAGGCCGCGGCCCCGCGTGAGAAGCGTGATCTTCTCAGTCGTCTCGAGCAGCCTGCGCCCGAGCACGGTCGAGAGCTGGAAGAGAATTTTCACGCCCATGGCGGGTTTGCGCTCCAGGATCTCCATGAGATCAGGCTTAAAGAAGCCGATGAGCACCGTCCGGTCGATCGCGACTGCCGACGCGGATCGGATGTTGTCCGGGTCCACGAGCGCAAGCTCTCCGAAGAAGCTCCCTTCGCTCAGAACCGTGACGAGGACGTCGCCTTCCTTCCCCTGCGTCTTGATCGCGACCCGCCCTTTGGCGATGACGTACATCCCGATTCCGCGATCGCTCTGCTGGAAGACGGGCTCGTCAGGCTGGTAGACCCGTTCGTAGACGAGAGTTGCCAGGTAGTTCAGCTCGCGCCCGGTGAGCGTGCGAAAGAGCACGTTCTCCCGCAGGGTTTCGGCGACGTCAGGGCGGTCAGATTTCTTGCGGCGGAAGAGTTCGCTCCACAGGAAGTGGGGATGGCCCTGCATACTTGGCTGATCGGCCGCAGGACGTGGTAAGTTGAAGCCCAGTGACGCTACCGGCCTATCGGATCCTGATCGTCGAAGACGTGGCGGAAATGCGGGAATATCTGACCGCACTCGTCAAATCACTCAAGGGGGTCGCTGCGGTCGCCGCAGTTTCGCAGGGTCCGGATGCTCGCCGCGAGTGGACTCGCGATCGTCCCGATCTGATTCTGCTGGACGAGCTCTTGCCCGGCGAGTCGAGCGGAGACCTCCTCCTGGAGGCGACGGCGCTCGGTATTCCCACTCTCCTCATTACGGGCATCGATGACTCGACCCTGCCGAGTCGGCCTCTTCCCCCGGCGGCGCTTGGGCGCCTCAGCAAGCCGGAATGGGAGCCTGTCGATCGGAGATCGGCCAATCGGTTCTGCCAGGAACTGTTGGGTTGTCTTGCTCGAGTCCCGCGCGCGGCCCTGTCGAAAGGTTGACGCCGCACAGGTGTGCTGTTAACCAGGCACGGTCGTTTGACTTGAAAGGAAGACCGCTCGATGTCCGTCAAGATCCGTCTGTCCCGACAAGGGGCGAAGAAACACCCTCAGTACTTGATCGTGGCCGTTGATAGCACCGACAAGCGCGACGGCAAATACCTGGCGCGCCTTGGGCACTACTATCCGAAGGCCAAGACCGCGAAGGAAAAGATCGAAGTGGACCTCGAGAAGGTTCAGTTCTGGAAATCTCGTGGAGCCCAAGTCACAGAAACGGTTGGACAACTCCTCGCACGTCTCTCAAAATAGATTCTGATCGACACAGGTTGTTCAAGGGTCACGGCTGACCCAAGTGTGGCGCGCAGTGCAGGACCCATCGGGGTAATCCTGCCGAATGCTAAGGAGAGTGGAGCGATGAACCAACCGTCGAGTGCAGTGGTGACGAAGAGACCTTTGGGTGAGCTGTCGAAGCTCATCGAGGCCATAACGAAGGCGCTAGTTGATTTCCCTGACGCCGTCGACGTGAACGAAATTCAGGGTGAGAACACGACGGTTATCGAGCTGAAGGTCGCGAAGGATGACTTGGGAAAGATCATCGGCAAGCAGGGGCGCACCGCAAGAGCCGTGCGGACGATCTTGAATGGCGCGTCGACCAAGCTCCGCAAGCGAACCGTCCTCGAAATCGTCGAATAAGCGCGGCAGGCACGGCCCGCTCGAATTTCATTTCCTGACTCTCTTTCCGGAATCCTTCCCGGGCATGGTCGCCTCAAGTCTCTTGGGCAAAGCCCAAGCGCGGCGTCTCGCGAGCTTCCAGTTCACCGACATTCGGGATTTCGCGACTGACCGGCATCGCCGCGCCGATGATACGCCTTACGGTGGGGGGGAGGGGATGCTGCTGAAGCCCGACGTCCTCTTTGCGGCGTGGCGCCACGCAGTGCCTCGTCGCGATCCGAAGACGCTCACGGTGCTCCTTTCTCCGCAGGGGGAGGTACTGCGGCAGCCCCTGCTCAGGAAGTTGGCGGAGTACCGTCGCCTCGTCCTGGTATGCGGTCATTATGAGGGGATCGACGAGAGATTCGTGGAGCTCTGCGTGGACCGCGAGATTTCAATCGGAGACTACGTTCTGACCGGGGGTGAGATCCCGGCTCTCGTGCTCGCTGATGGGGTCTGCAGGCTCATCCCCGGCGTGGTGGGTAACGCGGACTCCCTAAGGAACGAGAGCCTTGAAAATGATTTACTCAAGTATCCACAGTACACTCGGCCGAGGGTCTTTCGCGGTCAGGCTGTCCCCGAAGTGCTCCTGGGGGGGAACCATCGGGACATCTGCCGGTGGCGCGAGGAGCAGCGCGAGCATCGCACTCGAGAGAGGCGACCCGATCTTTGGAGTGCGCACGCCGAACGCATTGCACGGGAAAGGGGCCCATGATAGCAGCAAATCCTCGTGACTGCGCCAGTTTACATCTGTCTTCTGCACTTTCCCATGAGGAACAGGCAGGGGCAGCAGGTGACGACGGCGGTGACCAACCTCGACATTCACGACATCTCGCGCACGGCGCGGACGTTTGGAATCCAGAGGTATTTCATGGTGACGCCCATAGCGATGCAGCACGAGCTGGTCGGCAGGATCCTGGCGCATTGGAATTCGGATTCCTCGCGTGAGTATCATCCCGATCGGTGTGAGGCGGTCTCACGAGTTCGAATGGTTCATTCGTTCGAGGATTTGAAGACCGAGATTCGTTCGATGCACGGAGAGGATCCGGAAGTGATTCTGACCGATGCCCGGGCGATTCCGGGACTGAAAGCGGTTTCATACGAGGGCCTCCGGCAGGAGCTGAAGGACCCTTCCAGAAGCCGGCCGGCCGTCGTTGTTTTCGGAACGGGCTGGGGAGTTTCGGACGCATTCTATCCCGAGGTGCAGCGCGTCCTGGCGCCGGTGCACGGGCCGGAAGGCGAATCGGGTTATAACCATTTATCGGTGCGCTCGGCGGCGGCGATCATACTGGATCGCCTCTTCGGAGACCGGTAGAACGGTCCAGGCGGTTAAGAGATTTCGACAGAAGAGAGGAAGACCATGGCAACCACCAAGAAATACGGACGACCCACCTCCAAGGGCCTGCAGAAGCGCCTGCGTGGACTCGCCGATCGCGTCGCGCTCGTGGAGAAGTCGATCCCTCGCGGGGAAATCGGAGAATTCAAGGCCGGTGACACGGTTCGCTTTCACGTCCGGATCAAGGAAGGCGAAATGGTGCGGATCCAGGTCTTCGAGGGCGTCGTGATCGCGCGATCGAACCGCGGCTCCAG
>CAYJTX010000347.1:0-4271 GCA_964372615.1 uncultured Bacteriovoracaceae bacterium
TGAAACACCTCCCCGTTCCAGGTCGCGACACGGTAAGGGCCCGATGCCGTAATCCGCTTCGGGTCGATCCACTTCCCCGTCGAGGGGTCGAAGTCCCGCCTCGAGGCGATCGAGTAGACTCCAAAGCTCAAGGCATCCAGAGCCCTGGGTCGAGAGCGACTGAACCGGACGACTACGCTTCCGCCTTCGATCTGAATGCCTCGAAACGCCGTTGAGGGAGAGCGCAGGTCCTCGATCCCCTCCAGATGCTCGACGAACCCGTCACGCGACCCTCGGCCTTTCAGGACGAACGCAACCCGTTTGAGCGAATCCACCACCGCGGCAGGCGTGATTTCCTCGCCGTCCGCGAACTGGAGGCCCTTCCGAATCCTGAAAGTCCAGGCACGCTGGTCGCTTGACGTGCTCCAAGACTCGGCCACGACACCCGTGTATTCGCCCGATCTATAATTCGTGACGAGCGGAGCGAGGACCGCCCGAAAGGCCACGTGGTGAACAAGCGCATCGAACTCGACCGGATCGGCCGAATAGGGGGTGGCGCGCATCCACACATTCATTCCCGGCATAGAGGGGCTTCGCTTGCAGCCTGGTGCGCTCACGGCGAAACAGGCGACCAGAAGAAGTGTCCTGGCCCTCAGCTTTAGGATCGCCCGCCTTTCATATTCCCCCCCCCCGACCCCTCTCCGCCCGCGAGCTGCACGGAGTCGGTGAGGCGGCTGTCGAAGCGGGCGGCGACCTGACCCAGGCCGAGAGCTGAAAGTACCAAGACCAGGACCGAAAAAGCGAAGTGTTTCACTGTTTTTTCCCTCCACTAGCTAACGCGTAATAAACCTAACGCATTTTGTCAATTTCTCATTCGGGATCGGGGGGCGCTGGGGTATGCACCTGCGCCGTGAGTCGGCCATTCTTCGTCCGGTCCCTGGGCCGGATCCTTCCCGTGCTCGTGACGGCCCTCAGCCTGCTGGGGTGCCTGGTCTTCCTGCGTGTGTACCTCGTGCAGACGGCCCGGCAGTCGGTCGACGATTTCTCGAAGCAGAACCTGGACGCCTTCGTCACGGGAGACGCCTACCAGCTCGCCACCCGCCTGAGCTCGATGTCGAGCTCGGCGCACTGGGTGTGCGTGTCGGCGGAGCTCTCGGGCCAGGAGTTCTTCTCGCGCTCGATCGCCGACGACTGCACGGAGGGTCCCTTCCGGACGGCGCTCACGCTCGTTCCGCCGGCGAACCCCCGGCTGAGCGTGCGCTTCACCATCGCGCTGCCCGACTCCCTGCGCTTCGCCGGGATGCTCTTTTCCGCGCTGCAGCTCGCGCTCCTCGGGTCGCTCTTCTGGGGCGGCCGGGCGACGGCCCGCCGGGAGGAGCGGCTGCGCCTCCGGAACGAGCTCGAGCTGGCCGAGCTCGCGGCGCAGGTGGCGCACGACATCCGCTCCCCGCTCGCGGCGCTGGATGGCTTCGTCGGCCGCTCCGCCGGCATTCCGGCAGAGGAGCGGACGCTCGTTCGCGCGATCGCCACGAGGATCGCCGGGATCGCGGACACTCTCCTCGAGCGGCACCGCGCGGCCCTGGAACGGACGAGCGGATCCGGCGGGGCGGCCGGGCCCGACGGCGCGATCCGGGCTCCGCGCCTCCTGGGCCCGATCGTCCAGGCGATCGTGGCGGAAAGGCTCGCGCGCCAGCCGGAGGGGACGCCGCGAATCGAGCTCCGGGCGCCCGCCGGTCCCAACGACCTCTTCGCGGCGGTCGAGCCGGTCGCGCTGGGGCGCCTGGTTTCGAATCTCCTGAACAACGCGCTGGAGGCCCAGGCGCGAAGGCCGGGTTCGGTGACGGTTTCAGTGGAAGACGAGGGGGACTTCGTTCGAATCGCGATCCGCGACGAGGGAGGCGGCATTCCGGCGGCGCTCCTCGGGTCCCTGGGCAGACGGGGCGCCACCTTCGGCAAGGAGGGCGGCTCCGGGCTCGGGCTCTACCATGCCCGGACCCGCTGTGAGGCGTGGGGAGGACGGCTTGCGATCGATTCGCGGGAGGGCGAGGGGACGACCGTATCCGCCGTCCTGCCGAAGGCGCCGGCTCCGGGCGGTTTCGTGCGCGAGCTTGTGGTTCTGGCAGGTGCCAGGGTTCTGGTTCTGGATGACGATCCGTCCATTCACCTCACCTGGCGCGAGCGGCTCGGCTCGATGGTCGAAGGATTCGCGACCGCGTCGGCGCTGCGCGAAGCCTTCGGAAGGATGCCTGAGGAGGCGCGCGGCTCGGCGCTCTTTCTGGTCGACTTCGACCTGGGCGCAGCTCACGGGAGCGGCCTCGACCTGATCGAGGAGCTGGGAATCGGCCCGAGGAGCATCCTCGTCACGAGCCGCTTCGAGGACCCGATCCTTCAGGAGCGTTGCATACGGGCGAGGGCCAGGCTCCTTCCGAAGGCCTGGGCGGGAAGCGTCCCCATCGCGCGCTCACCGGCATCCGGGAGCGGGGTCGAGCCCGGGGGCGCGCGTGTAGCTGAGCCGGGAGGCGCGCGTGTAGAGGCGCGCGTCGATGCGGTCCTGGTCGACGACGACGTGCTGGTCCGACTGAGCTGGCAGCACGCCGCGCGCGCCGCGGGCAAGAAGCTCATCTGCTTCGCGTCGCCCGAGGGGGTCTTGCGGGAAGTGGCCTCGCTTCCCCGCTCCACCCCGGTCTACGCCGATCAGGACCTCGGGCAGGGCCGCCGGGGCGTCGACCTCCTTCAGGCGTTGCGGGACCTGGGCTTTTCAGCTCTCCATCTCGCGACCGGCTACAGCGCGGAGCAGCTCAGGCCTCCTCCCTGGATCCAGGGCGTCGTCGGCAAAGACCCCCCCTGGCAGGCCGCGCCGGTTTGAACTGTTGGCTCGAACCGGAGGCCGGTTCGGGTAGAGCGGCCGGGCGCGGCTCATACACCTTCCCAAAGTCGTTCGCAAAACCGCGCCCACGGCATCATTTCGATTCCGTCCGAGGTTCGCCTGGAGCGCGCCTCAAGCGTCACGACCCAGTAGCGCTTCATCTTCTTCTCGACCATGAGCGCGCGGATGCCGCGCAGGTCGCGATCGGTGAGCGCCGCCTTGGACTTACACTCGATCGCGATCTCACCATTCAAAATGAAATCCACCTCGAATCCCGAGGTTGACCGCCAGTAGTGCAGGCTGCCGGTGCCGCGTGCGTCAAGTAACGTTCTCAGCTCGTGGTGAACCCAGGTCTCGAAGAGCTCGCCGAACTCGGGCGAACGCGGCGCGACCTGTCCGCGGCCCTGCAGCGTACGCGTCACGCCCGTGTCGAAAAAATAGTACTTGGAAGTTTCAATGGCTTTGCGTTTTCGCGACCCCGTCCAGGCTGGCAACTCCCAGGCCAGCAGCGTGTCTTGAAGAATCTGGAAATACTCGCGCAGGGTGGTCTTGGCAACCTGGGCGTCGCTTGCGAGTGCCGCATAGTTGAGGAGCTGGCCGTTGCAGAGCGCGGCGGTCTCGAGAAAGCGGCTGAAGGCCGGAATGTTGCGCGTCAGCCCCTCGGCGGCGATCTCGAGCTGCAGATAGTCGCCGATATAGGCCCGTAAATCCTCGTCCGGGGAGTCGGAATCCCAGATCGACGGCAAAAGCCCACGGTTCACGGCCCGTTGGAGATCGAAGTCCTTTCCCAGCTCTGCCGAAACGAACGGGTGAAGGTGACGGGACCGCGCCCGTCCGCCCAGTAGATTCACGCCCCCCCGCCGTAGCTTTCGGGCGCTCGAACCCGTGAGGAGAAAGTGTATTCCCCGCTCTTCAATCAAGACATGCACCTCATCGAGCAGGGCTGGTATTTTCTGGATCTCGTCGATCACGACGATTCGCTCGTCCGGAGCGATTTCCTGCCGCAGCAGCTCGGGTGACCGGCTGAGAGCCAGGTAAACCTCGCTCTTGAGCAGATTGTAGGTGCGTATCCCATTCAGCTCGTGGCGGATCAGGGAGCTCTTTCCGGTTTGTCTGGGACCGAAGAGAAACAAGGACCTCTTCTCGAGCAAGGGTCGGACGCGAAGCAGTCTCTCCCGGTAGGCACCTGACATGGCCTGATGCTCTCATAGGACGGATATACCGTCTATTATCATGACAATAGTCAACTAAGCCGTCGATTTCCGCAGCCCGCTTCATTCTATCCTCAGAACGGGGCCGTGTAGGCAGCATCGACGTTCGCCGCCCCACGGAACGCCGCTCGCGAGCGCCTACGCGGCCTTGGCGGACTCCCTAGGCGCGCTCGCGTTCCCAATCCCGCCGGTAGTTTCGCGACGCATCGCGTTCC
>CAYJTX010000348.1:0-4243 GCA_964372615.1 uncultured Bacteriovoracaceae bacterium
CCGAAAACGCTCCCTGGGTTCGGGAGCAGGTCGCGCATTTGCTCGAGCGATGGTTCCAGTGGCGAAGAAGCCTTTACCCCGGCGACGGACGCTCGATCTCAGAGGCGGACCAGGCGTCGAGCGAGTTCGCGCTTCGGCGCGAGCGGGTCGCCCGCGCGCTCGACGAGCTCATGTCGCGCTTCGAGGGCGAGATTCCGAAATTCTCTCCGAGGTATGCCTGACACATGTTCTCGGAGACGGCGCTCCCCGCGCTCTTCGGCCACATCGTCGCCCTCCTCCATAATCCGAACAACATCTCGGGCGAATCCTCGCGGATCGGCGTCCTGCTCGAGGACGAAGCGGTAGCGTGCCTCGCGGCGATGGCGGGGTTCCCGGAAGGCAAGACGGCCGGCCACTTCACCTCGGGAGGGACCGTCGCCAACTTCGAGGCGCTGCTTCGCGCGAGGGCGAGAACCGCGCTTTGGCTCGCGCTCGGGGCGGCCAGGCAGGGCCGGCGCGAAAAAAGACAAGCAGGTCTCTTCGAGTCTGCCCACCAGGGCTGGGGCCGATTCGACGAGAGCGCCCGCGAGCTCGGGCCGGACCTTGCCGGGATCCTGTCTCCATTCAACTTCACTGAGGGGAACCCCTGGGCCGCGGCGGCGCGGATCGGCCGGGAGTTCGGCAGGGACTTCGAGGGCCCCGTCGTCTTAGTCCCCGGGAACAAGCACTACTCCTGGCAGAAGGGCGTTTCGATTCTCGGGCTGGGCCAGGAGGCTTTCTGGGCCGTGGACCTCGACGACCGGGGGAAGCTCTCGGTCCGCGATCTGGATGCGAAGCTCGAGCGGGCGCGCGCCCGGGATCGGCCGGTGATGCTGGTCGTCTCGGTGGCCGGAACGACCGAGCTCGGCGAGTTCGATCCGGTCGACGAGGTGGACGCCCTCCTGGACCGCTGGCGCCGGGAGCGGGGGATCGATATCTGGCACCACGTCGACGCGGCATTCGGGGGCTTTTTTCGCGCCCAGAACCCCGACGATCGCGCAAGCATGGGGGAGGCGGCCAGCCGAGCCCTCGAGGCGATGGGCCGCGCCCAGTCCATCACGCTGGACCCGCACAAGCTCGGGTAAGTTACCTAAGCAAGCGGCGCCTTTCTCGCACGATGCAGCCGAGATTACCACGTCACGAAGTTCGACGCCCCGTACGTGCAGTTCGATCCCGGGCGCGACCGGGGCCCGTTCACCGTCGAAGGGTCGAGGTCGGCCGCCGGAGCGGTGGCCACCTGGATGATCGCGCGATCGATCGGCTTCACGGGCGAGGGATACGGCAGGATCCTCGCGAGGACGATCGAAATCAGAAGGAGTCTGGAGGCGGCTCTCCGCGCGTCGGGGCTGCCGGTCCAGATCGCCCCTCATTGCGAATCGAACATCCTCTGCTTCGCCGTCGTGGGCCAGGGAGAAGCCCTTTCGGTCGCCAATGAGCGCACGCGAAGAGTGGCACAGGCGTTCTCTCCGAGGAAGGAAGCGCCGTTCTACGTCTCGATGACCACGCTCCGACGATCGTCCTACGGGAGTTATCTCAGAAGTTGGTTCGAGACCTGGAAAGCGGTCGAGGACCGTGATGAGGTCGTGCTCGTGCGCCTGTGCCTGATGAACCCGTTCTTCGACTCGCTCGAGGCCCGAGTCGACTACAAGACAGAGTTCATCGCCGCGCTGAGCAGAGTCATCGAGGTCTCGCCATGATCCTCCAGAGACTCAAGTCCGACGGTAGGATCGAGGTCGGGGCCGACGTGGCTCGAGTCCACATCCTTCCGAAGAACGAGGGCCCGATGGCCCTGGTCGCTCTGGCTCCCGTGATCGTGGCTGATGGGCTGCGGGCGGTCGTGGAGGAGGCGGGCGGCGTGACGACCCTGACCGTGGAGATCGAGGCCGCGATGCTTAGGGTGACCTCCGGAAACATAAAGCCGGAGGACCACGCAAGGATCGAGCTGCTTGTGCGGGAGAACCTTCTGGAGGCGTCCAGGTACCCGCTGGTGAGGTACACAGGGACTCTCGAGGCAGGCTGGGACAACGCGGCGGAGGTCCGGATCTGGGGAACCCTCGAGCTTCGGGGCCAGCGTCGGCCTCTGGACCTCGACTTCGTCAGGAAGGGATGCGCGACCTGGCGAGCGAGCGCATGCGTGCATCAGTCGCATTTCCAGATCAAGCCGATCACGGCCTTCCTGGGAGCGTTGCGCTCAGCGGACTGCGTGGACATCGAAATCAGCGTCGGCGGAGACTTCGCGAGCGAGGGCGGCGATGTCCCGCCATCAGATCGAAAAGTCTGCCACGATCGGTAGGTGATCGGAGAGGTCCGACCACACCCCGCCCTGGGCCAATCGAGCCGAGCTGCACCGTAGCCCCCGAAAGTACATCCGATCAAGCCTCAGGAAGGGAAACCAGCTCGGAAACGTCCGCGCGTGCAGGCCGTTCGACGCCAGGAACGCCTCCTCCAGGCCCAGCTCGGCCTTCAGCTCCGCGCTCGCGCGGCCGCGCCAGTCGTTGAAGTCGCCGCCGACGATCACGGGAGAGCTTGCAGGCACGAGCGAGGCGATCCGCCTGCAGAGGCGCCCCACCTGGGATCGGCGGTGGCGCTCGAAGAGCCCGAGGTGGACGCAGATCAGGTGAAACGGCTCGGGATGATCGGGAACCTGGATCGTCGCGTGAAGCAGCCCCCGGCGCTCCAGCCGGTTCGGGGAGACGTCCTCGTTTTCCCAGGACGAGATGGGGTACTTGCTCAGGATCGCGTTGCCGTGATGGCCGTCGGTGTACACGGAGTTCTTGCCGTAGGCGAAGTGCGACCAGATCCCGTCGGCGAGGTACTCGAACTGGGACGCGGTGGGCCAGTCCGGGATCCGCGCGGAGGGCGCCTCATGGTGGCCGACGACCTCCTGGAGCAGGACGAGGTCCGCCTGAACCTCCTCGATCGAGCTCTTGATCCGGCTCAGGACGAAGTTCAGGTTCGTCGCGCTGAAGCCCTTGTGGATGTTGTAGGAAAGCACGCGCATGTTCATACCTACGGACGCCGCGACCGCACCGTGATGACGGGTACGGTGGCTCCCAGAATAACCCCCTTCGCGGTCCTTCCGAGGAACGCGCCAGCGATCGCCGAACGACCGTGCATTCCCACATTAGCCCAAGGGATCACCTACAGCCACCGGCGGAAGAGCACCGCCAGCGCCTCGACCATTTTTTCGACCAGGGGACGCCTGTTCCAGGTCGAGAGACGCGCCTCCCTCGAGTTCTCGAGATCCGCCCGGAACTGCTCCGTCATGGACGTCAGGCTCTCTGGCCGCGTGAGAATGACGTCGACCTCCAGGTCGCGCAGAAGGCTTCTTCGGTTGAGATTGGATGAGCCGACCTTGACCCAGTCGTCGATGATGACAGTCTTGGCGTGAAGGATGCTTGGGTCGTACTCGAAAATCCTGACTCCGGCGGTGAGCAGGATGAAATAATAAGCTTTCACCGCCCATTTCATCCCCCACACGTCGCTTCTTCGCGGCAGGAGCAGGCGGACGTCGGTACCCGACCAGGCCGAGAAGCGAAGCGCTCGTAGAAGGGAAACTTCTGGAACGAAATAGGGATTCGTGATCCAGACGCGCGTCTTCGCCGCGACTACTCGGCGGACCAGGTCGAGGTAGAAGGCGTGGCGCTGCTTCCGGTTGAAGCCGAGCTGGAGCGGCATGTGATGCGCCGGGTGGCGGCGGAGCCTCCACCAGCGCTGCCGGAGGCTCCGGGAGTGCCGCCACGTGAGGACGAAGGCCCGGGTCAGCTCCCGAACGGCCGGTCCCATGACCCGGACGGAGGTATCCCTCCACGCGCTCGAGCCGGACTGGGCCGCGGAATGGCGCCCGCTGATGTTCATTCCGCCTAGAAAGGCGGTGGTTCCGTCCAAGATGCAGGTTTTCCGGTGATTGCGACGGTTCAGCTTTCCGAGACCGAGGCCTATTCTTCGAAGGGTCAGAAAACGAAACCGCCAGAAACTCGAATACTGCCAGGGCAGCGGGTGGAAGAAGCGCGCCTGGGCACCCGACCCGATCAGCGACGCGAGATCGGAATAAACCCACTGGGCGCTTCCGACGCCGTCCAGCATGAGCCGGACGCGAACCCCACGCCGCGCGGCCTGGGAGAGCAGCTCGAGAACCCGCGCTCCGAGGCGGTCCCGGTCGAAGATGTAGGTTTCCAGGTCGATCGATCTTCGAGCGCCTGCGATCTCCTCGCAGAGCCGGGCG
>CAYJTX010000349.1:0-4240 GCA_964372615.1 uncultured Bacteriovoracaceae bacterium
CCCAGACGACTTCGGTCCGGAAAGAGTTCCGGAGGGGTTCGTTTTCGTTCTGGGCGATCTCAGGACCACCTTGCCTGACTCGCAGAATGGGAGGAACTGGGGCATGATGCCCTTGCAGGCGATCGAGGGAAGGGCCGCATGGATCTGGCTTTCGGTTCAACCGTCGGGCTTCGGGGAGCCGGGTGGATGGTTTTCACGGATTCGCTTCGAACGAATGTTCCAGTCGATCCGGTGAGGCGATGAGCTCCCATCGGCTCGGGGGGCATCTGCCGGGTGTCCTGGTTCTCGAGGATCGAACCCACCCTGACGGGCTTGAGTTTCCGGGATTCCTGTTCGGCGCCGCGACCTCGGCCGAACGCGTGCGGGCGGGCGGCGATCTCGGCTACGGTGAGGTGGTTTTCAACACCTCGATGACAGGGTACCAGGAGATCCTCACCGATCCGTCCTACTGCGGCCAGATGGTTTGCATGACCGTACCGCACGTGGGGAATACCGGCGTCAACCCGGACGACCCGGAAAGCTCCCGGCCCTGGTGCGCGGGGTTCATCGTGCACGACTATTGCGAATCACCCTCGAGCTGGCGGGCGCGGGGCAGCTTGGACGATTATCTGAGGGCGAACGGAATTCCTGGAATCTTCGGGATCGATACGCGCGCCTTGACCCGCCACCTTCGCAGCCTGGGCGTCGTGCGCGGCGTGGTACTTCCGCGCCACGAGCGGGGCCGCGCGCGAGAGCTGCTCGCCGCGCTCCCGGCCTTCGAGGGTCGGGATCTGATCCAGGTGGTGACTACGAGGAGCGCGTATCGCTGGCCGGTCGGCGCGAAGTCGGAAGACCGGGGCGGCAGATATCAGGTCGTCGCGATGGACTTCGGAGTGAAGTGGAACCTCCTGCGCTCGCTCCACGCGCGAGGTTGTGCGGTAGAGGTCGTTCCCGCGACGACTTCGGCGCGGGAGATCCTTGCGCGTAGCCCGGATGGAGTCTTTCTCTCGAACGGTCCTGGAGACCCTTCCGCCGCGCCCTATGCCGCGGCGACGGTGCGCGAGCTGCTGGGAAAGGTGCCTCTCTTCGGCGTCTGCATGGGCCACCAGCTCCTCGCCCTCGCCCTGGGGGGACGCACTTACAAGCTCAAGTTCGGTCACCGAGGCGGAAACCAGCCGGTCGTCGATCGCGAGACCCAGCGGGTCGAGATCAGCTCTCACAACCACGGCTACGCCGTCGACGGAAGCCTCCTGCCCCCGTCCGTGCGAGTGACTCACGTCAATCTCAACGACCGGACGATCGAGGGCCTGCGGGTGGAGGGTGCGGACGCGTTTTCGGTGCAATACCATCCGGAGGCCTGCCCGGGACCCCACGATTCCGTCGGGCTTTTCGACCGGTTCATCGAGACAATGAAGCGCGCGGCGATGGAGCGCGCGATGGGCTCGCGCGCAGGCGCCCGGGCTCCCGAACTTCCTCCGGAGGCCGGCGCTCCGGCGTGAAGCTTGTACCAGAAATACCTCGAGCCGATCATCGACGAATTCACGACCGGTGAGTATTACCGCGAGGTTTTCAATGCCAAGCAGGAGTACTTCGACAAGGCAGGCGTGGTCTATGAGGACGACGGCGAGTTCGAGCAACGCATGTGCATTTTCATGGACTGGTATCTCTTCGATCGGGACCTGCCGGGCGTGGACCTGCCGCCGATTAAGTACTATTTTCGGAAGAACAAAGACCGATTCACGAACGAAGAGCTGAACATCTATCGGGACTTCTGCTCCACCATTCATTCTGTGTTTAGGCTGAAACGGTTCGCGTTCTTCAAGAGTGGCCTGGTCGTGCGCGACCTGTTTTCGAATAAGACCTGCGTCGTGCGAGACGCCGATATCAACGCGGGCTTCGCCCGGGGCGATCTCTTCGAGGCGCGGATCATTCCCTTCAAGGGGGCATACGAGTTTTCGAGTGGCTTCTGCTTCCATCCTGTCGAGATGCAGGCGTTCATCCTGGGGGAGATCAAGAAGGTTCGCTTCCAGGACAAGAGCCGCCAGACGAAGCTGATCCTCCAGCTCTCCTCGATGAAGCTCAAGCACCTGCGCTTTCAGCACATTGATATCCGGCACATCTACACGTTCAGCTCGAAGTTCTAGCCTAAACGCGACAAAAATTTGGGGATGGATCTGCTAGGAAAGCACTGGAAGTGGTCCTGATTTGCGGTCATTTTGGAGTTGCAACACTTCAAAAACGATCGATCAGAAAGGCCACTTCCAGTGAGGTTAAGAAACCACGATTTTCAGGTCCGGAGCAATGGCGATCTTCGATTTCAGTTCGTCCGTCAGGACCTGACGAGTTATTCGGGGTTCGGGGCTTGAGCTTTTCTCTCGGTACTTCCGGCTCATTGGCCTCAACTTCCGCAGGGCTGTCGCGGCTGGGTCGGGCCAATCGCGGGGGGCGCGGGTGACCAGTTTCTGTTACATCCTGAGGACATCGCGAAACCGAAGAAGTTTTCCGACAAGAACGAGTTACGCGGATCGCTTTCCTGACGTCTTCCGGCGTGCGCCGGTAATCGTCACCTATGTTCTTTTTCGGCTGGTCCGTAATTTAGCCGTAATTTAGCTCGACCATGGATTTCGGCTACCTCTGTTTTCTGCTGCGCATAAAAACGCATGGCCCCAACGCTGGCGAGTTTCCGCTGGTGAACTGGTGGCTTGCATGTCACAAAAACTAATATAAAATTGTGACACTTAACTGGCCTATATATGTATCAAGATACCGTATCTAAAGCTAAATTTTCAATTTATGGCCACGGTAGGGGTTGGTGCTTCACCCAATACGATCTCCTTCCACTAGGCCACCCCGCTGCCGTCCGGCAGGCCCTCGCGCGCCTTCAGCGGGCGGGCTTTATCCGCCGCATCGCCTGGGGCCTCTATGAGTATCCGAGGAAGCACCCGAAGCTCGGCCTTCTCCCCCCGGACCTCCAGCAAGTCGTAAAAGCCATCGTGCGCCGGGATCGGGTTAAGGTGCTACCCTCAGGGGCCTACGCCGCCAATCTTCTCGGGCTTAGCCAGCAGGTGCCCGGCAAGATCGTGCATCTGACTGACGGTCCCTCTCGGCGCCTTCGAATTGGAAAGACCGAGCTGATTTTCAAGAAGACCACCCCCAAGAACATGGCGACGGCGGATACGCTGGCGGGGATTGTCATCCAGGCCCTTCGCCACTTCGGCAAGGACGGCGTCGATGCCGACGTGATCGCGCGGCTCAAGAAGCGTCTGGGGCCGGACGAGGTCGCATCCCTTCGCAAGCACGCCCACCTGGCGCCAGCATGGGTACGCCAGGTCATCGCCCAGCTCACATCAAAGGAGAGCGTCCGTGGATGAGTTCTCGCGGCAACCCGCGGCGGATCGAAAGCCCTTCCTGGAAACGGCGGCCACGAACTCCGGCCTTCCGTTCGGCATCATCGAGAAAGATCTTTGGGTCTGCTGGACCTTGAAAAGACTCTTCGAGCTCCCCACGATCAGCGACCACCTGATTTTCAAGGGTGGCACGACGCTCTCGAAGATCTATGCGGTGATTGATCGATTTTCCGAGGACATCGCCATTTCGATCGACCGTGTGCACTTCGGCTTCGTCGACGGCAAGGACCCGGAGAAGGCGGGAAGCGCTAAGAAGCAGCAACAGCTCATCGGGGAATTGGCGGCAGTCTGCCGCGCCTTCGTCCAAGGCGACTTCCAGACAGTCTTACGCGGAGCGATCGAGAAGGCCCTTGGAACGAAGAAAGGGTGGAAGCTCTCGCCCGATGGCGACGATCCCGACGGACAGACACTGCTCTTCGAGTACCCGTCGATCGAAGGCCAGACTCTCGGCTACATCCGACCGAGCGTGAAGATCGAAATGGGCGCGCGCTCTGACCATTGGCCGAGCGAACGGCGGGAAATTCGGCCATACCTCGCCGATCACGTGGCGGAGGCGATAAAAGAACCCGAGACGCAGGTGAAGGTTCTCGATATTGCGCGGACCTTCTGGGAGAAGGCGACGATTCTGCACATGTATGCCCATTGGCCTAAGGACAAGAAGGTCTCGCCGCGACAGTCAAGGCACTATTACGACGTCTTTCGGTTATTGGACACAGCGCACAAGGCCGACGCCGTGGCGAAGCCCGACCTTCTCAAGCGGGTCGTCGAGCACAAGCAAGTCTATTTTCGCGCCGCGTGGGCGAAGTACGAAGATGCGGTCGCCGGCAAGTTGAAGCTGGGGCCTCCAGCGCATG
>CAYJTX010000350.1:0-4215 GCA_964372615.1 uncultured Bacteriovoracaceae bacterium
GTCAGCCCGACACGCGGGCCATCAACGACTCGCTCGTCCAGTTCGAGAATCGCTTCGTCGGCGAGACGAATAACGTGCTCGTGCCGTACGCGGCCGCGACCTACGACACCCTCATCGCCGTCATGGATTCCGTGCGGATGCTCGAGGCGGGCGACGAGCCCATCTACGTGAAGAACGCGGAAACGGGGAACGACGAGCCAGTGCGCGTACTCTTTCCGGAGGTGATCTTCGGCAACCTCCTGGGGGACGGCTGAATGCCGTTCTACCGTTCCATCCGGGTCAGAAGGCGCCGCAAGAAGGTGCGAGGCACGTTCGAGCTCCAGCTTACGAGCATGATGGACGTCTTCGTGATCATCCTCGTCTTCCTCCTCAAGAGCTACGCGGCGACCACCCACGCGTTCAGCACCGTGCCGGGCATGAAGCTGCCCGTCTCCGTCTCGCCCGATATCCCGCTCGACAGCCTGCAAGTGATCATCACGCCGGAGGGGATGACCTTCGAGAACGACCGAATTCTCGATTTCGTCCAGTCCGCGCTTTCGCTCGGAAGCGCCGAGGCCACGTACTCGTTCAGGCCCACGGACCTCGACGAGGGCGGACACCGCATCATTCCCCTCTTCGACGCCCTCATCAAGGCGCGCGAGAAGGCCGAGCTCCTCCGCGCGAAATCCAAGGCGCGCGACGCCGAGGGCAAGCCCCTTCCCTTCGAGGGCGTGCTCGCCATCCAGGCAGACAAGCGCATGAGCTACGATACGGTACGGAAGATCATGTACACGGCGGCGGCTGCGGGCTTTCGGACGTTTCGATTCCTGGCGATGCGTAGAGAGACCTGACGGCCTAAGAGAGCAGGAGCGACGAGAAATCCGTCGTGGTCTTGCGGATACGCGCGCAGAGGGTCTCGGCGATGGACTGGTAGAGCATCAGGCCCAGGCCCTGCTCCTTCTTGAGGAGCGCGTCCAGATCGTCAAACCGGATCTCCAGCGCGTCGACCGGCTCCTTGATGACCGCGCTCGCGGCGCGACGCGCGCGGTCGACGTAGGCCATCTCGCCGAGAAGCGCTCCCGTTCCGATCTGCGCGACGACGAACTGCGATCCCGCCTTTCCTTCCTTCACGACCTCGACGAGACCGGATCGCAGGATCAGCATCGAGCTGGCCTTGGAGCCCTCGTTGAACACATAGGCCCCTGCCGGAAATTTCTTGTCGCTGCAGATACCGGCGAGCGCCCGGAGGTCGGCCGGTGAAAACCTCTGGAAGAGTGGAACCTGGGCAAGCAGATCTTCGTTCGCCATCCTATCGTCCTCCCGTCGACGAGAACTTGAAGGGGTACGTCACCTGAACGATGCCACCTCCCCGCGGAGCGGGGAAGTCGATTCGACGAATGACGCCCAGGATGCATCGCTCGACGTTGGCGTTCCTGAGCGTCGTCGACTCGATGCCGGCCTGGGTCACCCTGCCGGAAGATCCGATGACGAAGCTCGTTCCGACCCTGCCCGCGAGGTCCGGGTTCTCGGCGTTGATCTCCTTCTCATAGCAGAGACGGAACTCGTCCCTGTGCGCGAGAAGCGCGGCCTCGACCGCGTCGGCGTCGATCGCGCCCATGACGATCGCCTCCTCGGGTCCTCCCGAGCGAATGGCGACGCGGACGCGGCCACCGATGATTCCGTTGGCCCGGCCCATGGCCCCCATGCCGGTGCCGACCTTTCCTCCGCCCCGCCCCTGATCGGCGAGGCCTCCCAGGGACGCGGCGTCGCCTCCTCCGCCCTTTCCGTCGCCCGAGAGCGCCAGTCCCCCTCCGCCTTCGGTTGTGAAATTCCCGAAGCCCTGGATTCGCTCACCGCCCTTGCCCAGGTTCGCGGCCGTGTTTCCCAGGATGTCCTGGATCCGGCCGCTCATCCCCTTGAGAATGTCCACGTTTCCCTGATCGGGAACCTGACTTCGCCCGGTTCCACCCCTCCCCTTGCCGCCTTCCGGCGACGGACGCATTCCCAGCTGCTGAGGCGTCTGACCCTTCGGCGCCTTGGGCGCACCTCGTACCCCTGTCTTCCCCTGTGCCTTCGCCCCCGCCCCTTCCTTGCCCCGAGCCTGGCGCTTGCCCCCTCCCGGCCGGGCCGCGGTCCCTCCGGTCTTCGTGGGGTCCTTGCCCGTGTCGAGCGCGGTCGGCGCCGGCAGAGGCGTTACATTCGGTTTCGGCTGAATGTCGAGCTTCGTTGTCGCCTGCGGCTTCGGCGTCTGGGTCGGAACCGGCTGCGACAGCTGGACTTTGTATCGCTGCACGTACTTCTCCGGCTGGTACAGAATCGTCGCGATCCGCTCCGGAAGCTGCTCCGCCTCGAGCGTCTGCGGCACCTGCGCCTTGAGAAG
Source organism: uncultured Bacteriovoracaceae bacterium (assembly GCA_964372615.1). GTDB lineage: Bacteria > Bdellovibrionota > UBA1018 > UBA1018 > UBA1018 > CAYJTX01. The sequence continues at coordinate 2,360 of CAYJTX010000350.1, forward strand.
CGCGATGATCGTCAGGATCGTCAGCCCCATCGAGGAGAAGAGAATGCGCAGAAACAGCGGGTCGCGATCGAAGAGCTTCCGCCTCAGGAGCTTCGGCGGAGCGGTCGTGAAGCTCAGGTAGAAATCCACCTCGCCGACCCGGATCTTCGCGAAGTCGTCCTGTCCGAAGACGACCTGCATTCCCATGGCATTCGGCACGCCACCGGCCCGCATCCGCTCAAGCGAAACCAGTCCGCTCCCGCTTCGCTGGACGATCCCGGTCATCTTGTTGTCCAGCGTGAGAAAGGCGTCCGTCCCGACCCGGGCAACGAGCGGAAACACCTGTGCCGGTAAAAGCGCCGGAACGCCGAAGTGGCAGCGGCGGGAGCTTCCGATCGTGACCGGCCTCTCACCGGCAAAATGCTGGACGTCGAGGATGGTGCCCTGCCAGGCCATGACCACCTCGAGCGCGGGCCGATGGGTGGGCCCGAAATCGAAGATCTCCTCGATCTCGAGCTCGTCCTGAAGCAGCAGCGGGGAGAGATCCTCCGTCGGATTCATGTAAAGGCGTCGGCCCTCCGATTCCTTGAATGGAACCCCGGCGCCAATGCCCGCGCCCCTCTCGACCTTCTCCAGATCGAAACGCAGGACGTGGCGGCCGATCGTGATCTCGTCGCCCGTCTGGAGCTTCTCCGTGATGACCTTCTTGCCGTTGATGAAGACGCCGGTCTCGCTTGCCAGGTCGAAGAGCGTGGCATCCGAAACCCCTTCGCGCGGCAGCTCGAGCACCGCGTGGATCGGCGAGACCCCGTCGCCCACCAGGCGCACGTCCGCCGAGACGACCGATCCCAGGACGACCCTCGCCTTGTGAAGTCGATGCGTCCTCCCATCCTTTCCCTTGGAGGTCAGGCGCGCCACCCACCCCCGACGGGCACCCTCGGCCGCGAGCGAGCCGAAACCCGGCCGGCCCCCCTTCGGTTGGTCATCTGCAGGAGTCATGCGATCACCCTCTTCATTTGGCCAGGACCACGTCCCTGAGCATCTCGCGGTGGAAGTTCTTCCTCCTCTTCACGAGCGAGTCGAACTTCTCTTCCTGCCGCCTTTGAAAGTAGAACTCGCCTGGATTCTTGATCTCGCCTTCGATCCGAGCGCCCTCGAAATCGAGCTCGGTGGTCTTGGGATAGACGACCCTCGGCTCCCGCTTGGGTGCATCCGCCGCGTAGGCCGGAATCCCCGCCAGTAGCGCCATCGCCATCAGAAGCCTCATGGTCTCGCTCCGTTCTTCCATGCAGCACATGTCCTCTGCAGCCTTTCGAAGGCTTCCCTCTCGAACCCGGCGAGCGCCGAGTCGTCAATGTCTCCGAGTGCCGCCAGGCACTTCTCGGCCCCCTCCACTCCCGCGCCAGCCCGGCTCGCGCGGTGGTAAGCGCGAACGAAGCGCTTCGCGGGCGCCCCGAGCCCGTCCGCCCTCGCGAAGGCCGCCTCGACCCCGCCGCCCTCGCCGAGCCCCTGGAGCGCGACGGCCAGCCCGTCGAGCCCCTCGGCGGTCTGGGCCCGCGCGTTCGCCTGCTCCCAGAGAGGCTTGGCCCTCGCGAAGAGGCGGTAATAGTTCAGCAGGACCGCGCGATTCATCTTGGCCGCGAGGTAGAGATCGTCGATGGCGAGCGCGCGCTTCAGTACCTCGCCCGACTCGGCGGCGACATACCAGTCCTCCTCCCCGGACCCGCTCAGCGTCACGACGGCGCGGTTGTTGAGCGCGGCTGGGTTGCGGCCGTCCAGCCCGAGCGCCCGCTCGTAGGAGAGACGGGCGAGCAGCGGGCGACCCTCCCCCCAAAGCAGGTTTCCGTAGTCGACCCAGGCTGAGGCGTCCCTCGCGC
>CAYJTX010000351.1:0-4201 GCA_964372615.1 uncultured Bacteriovoracaceae bacterium
AATCAAGTCGATCGAAACCCTGAAAGTCGCCCTCGGCGAACTTCAGATTTTCGACGCCGCTCGCGGCTTGGCGCGCGAGCTTCACGCGCGCGAGGTCGTGATCGACGCCGTAAACCGTGCGCCTCGAGGATCCGAGGGAGAGGGCGAGCGAAAGGAGTCCGTGGCCGCATCCGAGATCGAGGATCGGTCCCGAGGCGGGCATCTTGGAAGCCATGAATTCGTAGGGCGTGTACCGCCATCGGATCTCGAGGAAGAGGCGCGTCTTCGGAGCCAGCGCGCCGGTCTTAGCGTAACGGTTCAGGATCTCCTTGCCGGTCGCGGTTACGGTCATGCGTAGTACCTCGTGAGGTGGCGGAAAGTGATGCGCGAGAGCCAGTAGGCGGCCAGCGCGGATTCGCGGAGGATCCGGACCGTGCTCCTTTCGGTGAGGACAGGGCGCTTCGGGATGGTGTCGAAAATGACATCGGCCGGCGGAGGTATGGCTTCCTGCAATAGTGCGATATCGACGGCGTCCTCTGCCGCCAGTGCTCGCCAGCAGGGCTCAGGACGTCGAGTGTTCCACGAGATGATTCGCATCGACATCGGAGCCAACTTACTTCGATCTCGTGGTTATTACACCCTGCGTCCGAAGCCGCGCTGATAGCGGGCTCCCACCTGGTGAGGTGATCGGATGTTCGGAGAATGTAGGGCTATGTTGCAGCGCCATGTCGGCGAACTCGTCTTCGTTCTGTCAGGTACGACCCTCTTGGGCCGACCTGACTGCATTCTCTGCGGGAGGCGAACTCTCCTGGACCTCCGGCTCCGAATCGAGATCTTCAGGCGGGATCTCCTTCAGGCAATCCCAGTACTCCCCATCGCGAAGCTTTCCCTCGACCCGATCCAGACCACACCACAGTCAACGAAGAGATGAGCAGTGGCATTTCCGTTGAATCTCATTCGATCCTGGATGGGGGGTAGCAGTTCTGACCACTGTTCGTGAACGTGGGCTGGCTTGAACTCGCATTCCAAGTCGGTGCTCTGAATGCACTGCTCGACGAAATCTCCGAGCAGCAGGATCAAGCCTCCCTCGTCGGTCCAGGGGTCTCCGGCATGGTTACGGATGAGATCCCCCATACCGGGTTGGTATTCCAATTTTATCGCCGCCTTGAAATTATCCCCTGGCTGCCTTTCCGGGGGCTCTTCCGCGCGCGTCCCCCGCACAAGCCCCAGCATCAGTGCAACGCCGACCGAAATGTGAGTTTTCATACCTTACCTTGTCCTGAAGTAAGGATCGCACTCGGCGGTGACACCTGGGGTCACGTGACTCCTTCGAAGTCAGGCGGCCTCGCGCTTACTATAAAGTGCCACGACCGAACGTGCGGCCTGCGCGAGGTTTCGGATGAGCCCGTCGGGCGCCAGCACGCGGACGCCGGCGCCGAATCCCAGGATCCACTGTATCAGATCTGGTGTCAGGGCCACCTCGACGGCCGCTCTCGCGGCCGGCCTGGCCTACGGCTCGCTCTTCCTCACGCGTTTCGAGGGATTCCGGCAGTACGGCATCATCGGGTTCATCGGAATGCTCCGCTGCTGGGCCAGCTCGATCGTGGTCGTGCCGGCGGTCTTCGTCCTGGCCGAGCGGCTGCGTCCGCTCGTGGACCGGACGACCCGCACCCGGCCGGCCTGGATCTTCGGCCCGCTCAGCCGCTTTGTCGGCCGTTTCCCGAAGGCCGTCGCCGCCTCCTTCGCGGCGCTGACCTTGCTGTCCGTCGCGAGCTTCGCGCGGTTCGACCCGGACCGGATCATCGAGACGAATCTCGCCAACCTTCGCAACCGGGAGAGCATGACCCGAGGCTCGGGCTCCCTCTGCAGGTACCTGGACGAGGTCTTCCAACGTTTCCTGACGCCCGTCGGGATCCTCATCCACTCCCCGCGCGAGGCCGAGAAGGCGGCCAAAATCCTTCGCCTGGCGAAGCGGGATCCGCGGAAGGCGGCGCTCCTCTCCTCGGGCAGCACGATCCGCCAGTTCGTACCGGAGGATCAGGAGCTGATCGTGATCTTCTTCCGGAAGCCGAAGATCGTCACCCTGATGCTGGCCTCGCTGTCGCTGGGAACCCTCTGGCTCTTCGGGTTCATCCTTCCCGCGGCGATGCTCGTGCTTCGCAGGAGGGCCTACCGCCCCGAATCACCGGCATCGGTCCGAAAGGGCCTTGTCATTCCGCCAGGCCGCGGAGAGAATTCATGCAGATGAGAAAAATTCATTGCCTGACCGTATCATGCGCATGCGCCCTGGCTTCGGTTTCCGCTGAAGCGGCACTCAAAGCCTTGGACATCGGTGTACAGGGAGCCAACGTGTCGGGAGCGAAATCGCAGTCCTACAACGGAAAGCTCGGTTTCAATTTCGCGGCCTACTCGGACCAGCCCGCGCTCAACCCGAACGTCGCCTTCCTCGGCGGCCTCGATTACCAGGCCTTCGGTCTCGCCGGCTTCGCCGACGGAAGGCTCGGTCTCCTCGACCTGACCGGTGGCATCGTCGTGCACGGAGCCGGAGCCTGGGGAATCTCGCCCCGCTTCGCGGTTCAGGCCGGCGCGACTTACGCGTGGCTCGGCTATCCGGACAGCGCCGTCACGACGCAGAACTCGAAGGTCTACGCCACGGCGAAGTTCTCCCCCGGCTTCGACTTCAAGGTCTACGATTCGGTCGCGCTCGGCGTGCGCCTCCCGGTGCAGCTCGTCTTCGCGAAGCCGATGCTGACGCTCTTCTCCCAATCCTTGGTCCTGAGGTGGAACCTATGATGAAAAAGCTGGCGCTTTTCCTCGCTATTACCGCGGCCCTGGGCTGCGCGAACGGATCGGACCCGTTGACGGCGCTCGGCGACCCTTCGGTGACGCCGGCGCTTGCCCTGCCGTTCACGCTGACCTCGGCGACGGTTACGAGCCAGACCGAATTCACCGCGGCGACGCCCTACTTCGAATGGACCTTCGGCACGGCGGTGCCGACTGCCCCGGCCGCCGGCATCGTCACGGCAGTGGACGCGACCGCCAGCGCCGCGAGCGTGACGATCTACCACAACGCGCACGTAACCACGCAGGTGAGCAAGCTGCTCAGCATCTCGGTACGGGTCGGCGACGTTCTGGCGGCCGGGCAGTCGCTCGGAGGCGTGACCTTGACCGCCCGTTTCACGGTTTTCCTGGACGGGAGCGCGGTTTGTCCGCTGACTTACCTGGGCACCGAAAGCAGGACCGTCGTGAACGCAAACGACGGTGGCGCCGATTCCTGCACCTGACAGCCTCGTCAGACCGTCGACGGCTGGCTCGCATTCCGCCCGCACGCGGGTTCGCTGCTCATGAGACGCAGGACCGCGCCCATCACGATTGCGAGCATCATTCCGGCGAAGAATGCTACGACATGGGTTGCAGTTTCAGCAACGGCGGCTGGTAAACGATCCGATTGCTTCATTCGACCCCGGGGGCTGGACTACCGGTCCTCGGGGTTTCACTCTTGAGCAGAGCTGGCCCAGGGCTGCGCCAACCTTCGTTTTCCGTGTGCAAAGCATACCTCTGGAGGGTATAGGCCAAGCCTGCCTCATGAAATTGAGCTCAATCGCGCCTGCGGCGCTCGAAAGGTACAAGGTATGAAAAAATTGACGTTTGGAATGATGGGAGTGCTGCTTTTTGTTCCCGTAGTCGCGGCTGCCCATGGCGGCGCCCTCGATGAGCTTCAGGAGCTCCTGACGGGCATGGGCAACGTGAAGGGCTGCGAAGCGGTTGTGGTCGACGAGCGGGGAGTTGCCTGCCAGGTCGATGTCTGCGTAGAGAGCCATCTGGAAGAGCGCGTTTCCTGTCAACATGACCATCACGGTCACCACAGCTGCTCCACGTACTACGTCCGGGTCTGCGACCGGTACGAGCTTCAGCCTCGCGCGGGCCGCACCTTTCTATTCGAGGATGTCGTCTCGGCGTGCGTCGACTACGGGATTTTCAATCATCGGGTTCGCCTCGTTCTGAAGAGCGGCCGCAAGGCCAAGCTTGTCATCGATACGAGACAGCAGACCCGGGAGGCGACCGAGTTCATTCGCGACCTGGCGGCTCTCGAGGGCGATTCCGAGCTCAAGTGCCGGTAACCGGCGAATTCATCTTTGACTTAATGGCTTCAGTACGGAGACTTCCATCCTACATTCCGCACCTAGACGGTGTAGATTTTCTGGGCGACGCGCCGCTACGC
>CAYJTX010000352.1:0-4199 GCA_964372615.1 uncultured Bacteriovoracaceae bacterium
AGGCAGCTCCTTCTCAAGGGGCTGAAGGCGCGCTCCATGGACTGCCTCATCGCCAAAAGTTGCCTCGACCACGGTGTCGCCCTCATCACCGGGGATCAGGACTTCCGGCACTTCTCTCGACTCGGTCTGAAGCTGCCCTGACCCGGCCCAAAGGGTCCGGCCTCCGTGCGCTCTCCATCCGGAGGCGTGCCTCAGAAGGGGGGGGGGCTTGGAACTGTCGATACTTCAGATTTGTATAAACCGTAGTTATACTATAAAATACGCAACTATGTGGATAAATAGGTCTATTGATGGAGTTCTTCGCACTCAGGCTGTTGCACGGCCTGCCCTGATCCTGACGGGAGCCCGGCAGGTCGGAAAGACATCGCTTCTCAGGAAGGTTTTCCCTCAACACAGCTTTGTCTCCCTCGATCTGCCCTCGGATGCAGCGCTTGCCGAAGAGGACCCCGGCGAATTTCTCCGCCGCAATCCCCCGCCGGTCCTCATCGACGAAGTCCAGTACGCCCCCAAGCTGTTTCGTCATCTCAAGCGAGTCATCGACCAGAAGCCCTCGGCCAAGGGACAGTTCATCCTGACCGGATCCCAGAAGTTCACCCTGATGAAGGAGGTCTCCGACTCGCTCGCAGGTCGCGTCGACGTCCTGGAGCTCGAGGGCCTTTCGGTCAACGAGATCCACGGCACCCTCGGGCGCGAAGTCTCGCTGACTGAAATCCTCCTTCGAGGAGGCTTTCCGGAGCTATACCAGGACCGCGCGCTCGAGGTCGGCCGCTTCTACCGGTCCTACGTGCAGACCTATCTGGAACGCGACCTCAGGCAAGTCCTCGACGTGGCTCACCTGCGCGACTTCGAGCGATTCCTGAGGGCATGCGCGTTCCGGAGTGGCCAGCTCCTCAATAAGTCCGATCTCGCGCGAGACGTCGGAATCAGCCCCGCCACGGCGGGTTCCTGGCTCTCTGCCCTCCAGGCGTCAAACCAGGTAGCGCTGCTGGAGCCCTGGTTCAGGAACCGCACGAAGTCAGTCGTCAAGGCTCCCAAGCTTTACCTCTGCGACACCGGGATCCTTCTTTTCCTTCTCGGGATTCGTAACGAAGACGAGCTCGTTCGGGCTTCCCAGATCGGCTCCCTCTGGGAGACGCTGGTCTATGGCGAAATCCGCAAGGCGCTCGAGGTTGAAGGAGGAGCGCGACAGGTTTTCTTCTGGAAGGACCGCTCGAAGGAGGTCGACTTCGTCGTCCTGGAGGGGGCGCGCTTCCGGCTCATCGAATGCAAGTGGAAGGAGCTGCCGGATGCCTCGGACACCCAGCAACTCCGCGCCGCCGAGCTGGGGCTCGATTCGGACAAGATCCTCTCAAAGAAAGTCGTCTGCAGGACCGAGCGCGCCTTCCCCATCGGAAAGGACGTACAGGCGGTTCCGATCCACGAGGTGCTGGCCGACTAGCGAGGAGAAAAGATCTCGTCCCTCCAGAGCAGCTCGAGAAAACGCTTCCAATGCACGCGCTTGAGCGCCCGGTCCGAAGCACCGACTCCTGGCCGTGCTTGGACCGCCAGAATCGCAGGCCGTCGCGCGAGCGCCGGTAGCTCAGGTAGGCGCGGAGCTCCAGCGCGATGAACTGCTCGAAGCTCCTCCCGTACAGATCCGAATGGCGATCCAGAGCGCGAGTCTCCAGAAGCGCGTGAGTCACCCCCGGGTCGAAAAGGTAGAATTTCGCCGTCGCGATCGCCTTGCGCTTCCGGCTCGCCGTCCAAGGCTCCAGCCGAAACCCGATCAAGGTATCCTCCAGGATCTGGAAGAACTCCTTGACGGTCGAAGCCGGCACCTCGCAGTCACTGGCGACCTGCGCGTAGTTGAGAAGGCTCCCGCATAATCAATAACTCCTCCGTTGTAAGCTCGAGCTGAACCGGCAAGCGGGTTCGCCTCCTCAAGCACTGCCGCCCGATTGCCGAGATCAGACGCCTGGAGAGAGGCCAGGGGTCAGTAGATTCCCGGTAACTTTGCAGGAATCGGCTGCCCCACCCCCCTGGCTCAGAACCCCGCGCTGCCGGCCGTCGAAGCGCCAGCAGTGGCCGATCCCAGGCGCTGGGCCTTGGCCCGCAGATCCTGAAGGATCGCCGCGCAGTTGGCATTCCGGGTCGTGCCCGCAGCCGAGGCGGCCGACGACGACGAAGTGCAGGTACTGTTAGCTGCCAGGGCGGCCATCCGGTCGTTTTGAGCCTGGTTACACTGCCCTAAATGCAGGGTCTGTTCGTCAGCCGCTTCCCCCGCACCTGCGGCGTACCTGGACACTGCCGTCGCCGACGTGGGAGGCGGACAAGTTCCGGGGTGTGCCCCACTCAGGGCAGGAGGCGTGAAAGGGGCCGGCTCCGGGCAAGTCGTGGGGGCGCCCGCGGTCACCCCCGTCGACGCCGCCGGGGTCGCGCATGCGCCCCGAATGCCTGAACCCAGGCTGTCGAGTGTCGAGGTCTCAAGCCCCGGAGGAATCGGCTGTATTCCGTTGATCGTGCTCATCAGGTCCCGCAAAGCACCGGCATCGCCGCAGCCACCCCCGTTCGCCTGGCCGCACTGGGCGGCCGTCAGCCGCGAGATATCGGTCTGCAGCGACTGCGCGATGGTATTCGCTCGCGCCCCTTCGCATTTCGCCGCCAGGCCGCGAGCCGTGGTCTCCCGGGTCGTCACTTCGCCCAAGCGCCGATCGATGTCCGACTGCTTGGTAGTCAGGCCGGAAAGACCCGACGAGAAGTTGTTTCCGGACACGTCGAGCATCGGCGGGTTCATCTGCGAGCCGACCAGGGCCAGCACGTTCGTCGGAGGCACCGGCAGTCCGTCCTCGTCGAACTGCGGCTGCTCGGCCGCGATCGGCTGGATGTCGACGGGACTCGCGCCCATCGAAGACATCGCGGAGTTGAGCGCGTCGACCCGCGCCTTCAAGGCCGCGTTCTGCCCGCTCATCGTCTGCGCCATGGTCTTCGTGAAGCGATCGACGTCCTGCTTGGCCTTGAGCACGTAGTTTTCCCGGAAGGTCTTGAGCCGCTGTTTCTCGGTCTCGAGGTTCTTGGAGACGTTCTGCAGCTTGGAGATGCAGCCGTTGAGCCCGTTGCAGGAAAAACTGATGTTCGTCGCCGGCAGCGATCCCCGGATGTTCAGTGTCACGCCCGACTGACGGCTGGTTCCCGATAGCAGCCCCTGCATATTGGACTTCATGTCCTCGAGACAGCCGATCTGGGTGGAGGGGTTCCCGGCGACGCAGGCGCTCGTGTTGAGCGGCAGGCTCTGGCCCGTCAGGGACTGCATGGCGTCGCTGAAGTTCTGGGAGTACTTCTGGAGCCGCTCGTCGACGAGCCGGTTGACCTGCTCCTCCTCCTGCTTGATCCGCAGCTGCGTCACGCCGATCGCCGAGTTCGTGCGCTTGCGGTCGCGAGAAGTCTCGCGCGCGGCGCGCTGAATGCACTGGCCCATCGCCTTCGTCACGAAGTCGTGGATGTCCAGGCCCTGGCCGTTGAAAGACGCGAGGCTGTCCCCGTACTGGCTCTCGATGTCCGCCGCCGAAAGGATATTCGTGTTCTGCTGCTGCTCCGCAAGCGCCGCCGTCGGGTCGGTGGGCAGCTTCGTCACCGTAGGCATGTCCGCCAGGATGGTGTCGAGCAGGGCGGCCAGCCCCGCCGCGTTTCCCTTCGCGCGGTTCTCCGTGGCCTTGTCTCGCTCGATGATGCCGTCCTCGCCCAGGAACTGGTTCTGCTCAAAACGGCACTTGGCGTACTCAAGCGCGCTTACAGGAGGCCCGTTCCTCGAGCAGCGGAAATTCGACTGCGTCCTCGTCTTGAAGCACTCCCCCGCCTTGGCCATCGTCTGGGTCTGAATCTGCTCTTCCAGGGCCGTACGGGACTTCTGCAGATTCTCGAACTTCTGGCAGACCTCGAGCACCTCCGTCGGCATCTGCCCGATGAGCTCCTCGATCTTGCGCTTGGTCTCGAGCAGGCCCACCTGCCCGCCCGCCGCGCCCCCGTTCAGGCGCTGGTTGACGTCCACGAGCTGGGCCTCGCGGTCGGCTTCGACCTGCTTAATCTGCGTGACGTCCTGCTGCATGCGGTTGATGTTGTCGACGTAGACCTGCTGCAGCGTCGCGATCTGCTGGGTGAGCGCCTGCGCCTGGGCCTGCAGGCAGCTGATCTCGGCCCGGATCGCCGCGAGCTTGCCCTTCTCG
>CAYJTX010000353.1:0-4172 GCA_964372615.1 uncultured Bacteriovoracaceae bacterium
GAGAGCGCGTCAAGTGCTTTCCTTGACACGAGATTTCGATATTCTGTAGCATCCGCTCATGCTTCTTCACCTGCTGTATCCGCTGCACGTGAAGTATTCGTTTTTCAACGTGTTCAAGTACATCACGTTTCGAACTTTCGGTGCGGCGATCACGAGCGTGCTCCTGTGCATGCTCATCGGGCCGGCATTCATCCGGCTTCTGCAGAGGAAGCAGATCGGGCAGCTCGTTCGCGAGGACGGGCCGAAGAGTCATCTCGCCAAGAAGGGTACGCCGACGATGGGGGGTGGCTTGATTCTTCTGGCCATCGTCGTGTCGACGTTGCTCTGGGCGGATCTCGCCAATGGCCATGTTTGGATCGCGCTCGTGACGACTCTGCTCTTCGGTGTCGTCGGGTACGTGGACGATCATATGAAGGTGATTCAGAAGAATCCGAAGGGATTGTCGGGAAAGCAGAAGCTTCTGTTTCAAACCCTGATCGCCATCGGAGCCGCTTATGCCATTTTTATGCTTCGCGACACGCCGTCTGTCCTGAAATTTCCGTTCTTCAAGGGTTGGTCGCTCTACCTGGGAGCGTTTTTCATCCCGTTCGCCGTGTTTGTGATCGTGGGATCATCCAACGCCGTCAACCTGACGGATGGGCTGGATGGGCTCGCAGTCGGTCCGACGATCACCACCGCTGCGACTTTTCTCATTCTTGCCTACTGCGCCGGTCACTCCAAGATATCGGAATACCTTCAGATCCCGTATATTCCAGGAGCGGGAGAGCTTTCGATATTTCTCGCGACGGTGTCGGCGGCCTGCCTCGGCTTTCTCTGGTTCAATACCTATCCGGCGCAGGTTTTCATGGGAGACGTCGGCTCTCTCTCGCTGGGGGCGGCGCTCGCGGTCGTCGCGATTATCACGAAAAATGAGATCCTTCTTGCGATCTGTGGCGGGGTTTTCGTATTGGAAGCCTTGTCAGTGATGGCGCAGGTGGCTTCCTTCAAGATGACCGGAAAACGGGTGTTCCGAATGGCGCCCATTCACCACCATTTCGAGTTGAAAGGGTGGGCGGAACCCAAGGTGATCGTGAGATTTTGGATCATCTCCATCCTTCTGGCACTTTTCACGCTTTCGACTCTCAAGCTGCGATGAGCGTGTCGCGGCTGTATTCCGAGGACGCTGAATGAGTAAGTACAAGGGCAAGCGGGTATTGGTCGTCGGGTTCGGCAAGTCGGGCGTGGCCGCTGCCCGATACATGTCCAGGCAGGGCGCCAAGGTGACCGTCACCGACATGAAGCAGAAGAGCGAGCTGGCTGATTCGGTCGCGGCGTGCGGCGAGCTCAAGATCGAATTTGAGCTCGGGCGCCATAACTCAAAGTCCTTCACGACCGCCGAGCTGATCGTCGTCAGCCCGGGCGTTCCTCTGAATCTCAAGCCCCTCGAGGAGGCGCGTGATGCCAAGGTAGCCATCACGAACGAGATCGAGCTGGCGGCGGCCGCTCTGAAAGAGCCCCTCATCGCCGTGACGGGCACGAACGGCAAGACCACGACCGCCACCCTGATTGCCGAGATGTTTCGGGCCGACGGCAAGTCCGTCTACCTCGGCGGCAATATCGGAGAACCCCTCCTCGACTACATCACCGACGGAAAGAAGGCCGACGTCGTTGTCGTCGAGCTCTCCAGCTTCCAGCTCGAGCTGACGCAGCGGCTGATTCCCGCCGTAGCCGTGTTCACGAACATCGAGCCGGACCACCTGGACCGCTATCCGGATTTCAACGCCTATCTCGCCGCGAAGAAGCGCCTACTCAGCGCCTGTGACAAGAACAGCTTCGTTGTCCTGAACTACGACAACCCGAACGTGGCGAAATTCGCGAGCGACAATCCGGGTCGGATCCTCTGGTTCACCAAGCAGAATCCGATGACGGTCGGAGGGGAGTTCGCCGAGCGTTTCGTGGGCTCGTATCTGGAAGCCGGAAAGAAGAAGATCGTCTCGAAGGTGACCGGGAAGGACGAGAGCTACGACCTGTCCCAGCTTCGGATTTTCGGGGAGCACAATCGCGAGAACCTCATGGCAGCGATCTGCGCCGCGCGCGCGATGGGAGTGAGCCAGAAGGCCATCCAGCAGGTGATCGTCTCCTTCAAAGGGGTCGCTCATCGGCTGGAGTTCGTTCGGAAGAAGGACGGCGTATTCTTCTTCAACGACTCAAAGGGCACGAACGTCATGAGCGTGCAGCGGAGCCTGGCCTCATTCAGCGCGAACCCGATCATCCTGATCGCCGGCGGCAAGGACAAGAACCAGGACTTCAGCCCCCTCGTGGACCTCGTGAAGAACCGTTGCAAGATCGTGATTCTCCTGGGCGAGGCCAAGGAAAAAATCAATCGCGCGATCGGCGACTTCGCGGAAACGTTTCTCGTGGGGACGTTCGAGGAGGCGGTGCTGATGTCCTTCCAGAAGTCCCGCAGCGGCGACATCATACTTCTGTCACCCGGGTGCGCGAGCTTTGACATGTTCCGAAACTTCGAAGAGCGGGGAGATTATTTCAAAAAGCTCGTCAACCAGCTCTGATCGGGCAGCTGCCGGCCTCGATCTCCCTCTCCTGGGAGTCGTCGCCGCGCTCGTCGTCTTCGGGCTGCTGATGGTTTTCAGCGCTTCGTTCATCTTCGCGCAGGAGCGCGCGGGCGACGGGCTGGCATTCGTCAAGAAGCAGCTTCTCTTTGCGTTCGTAGGCGGGGGGGCCATGGTCGTGGCGAGCCGGATTCACTACCGCCATTGGCTCGCCTGGGCCTATCCGTCGCTGGGTGTCGCGACCCTGCTGCTCGCCCTGGTCCTGGTTCCAGGCCTCGGAGCCAAAGCGGGGGGAGCGACCCGTTGGCTCGCGATCGGACCCATTCACTTCCAGCCAGGCGAGCTTGCGAAGTTCGCGATCGTGCTGTTCGTCGCGCGTCAACTGGTCGTCAAGCAGGATCGGCTGGATCGCTGGTCGGCCGGAGTTCTCGGGCAGTTTCTCGCGCCCCTTCCGGCGCTGCTGCTCCTTCTGGCTCAACCCGATTTCGGAACCGTGGTCATGGTCGTAGGAATCGTGTTCGCCCTCATGTTCGTAGCCGGGGTTCCCAAGCGATTGCTGGCGACGACCGTCGGGGTGGCCGTTGTCGCCGGGTCGCTGCTGGCGGTTTCGAGCCCCTATCGGCGCGCGCGGATCGCTTCGTTTCTCGATCCGTGGAGCGACCCCGGGGGGAGGGGGTTCCAGGCGCTTCAGTCGTTTCTGGGCTTTCACAACGGCAGCGTCTGGGGAGTCGGGCTAGGGGACGGGAAGGAGAAGCTTTTCTACCTGCCGGAGGCACACAACGATTTCATCTTCGCGGTGATCGGCGAAGAACTCGGCTTCATCGGCGTGGCCGCGGTCGTGCTCGCCTACCTCTTCTTCATCCACCGGGGTATCCAGATCGGCTGGCGGTGCCAGCGGATGTTCCAGGACCGGTTCGGCCTCTACCTCGCCACCGGCATCACGCTGGCGCTCGGGGCCCAAGCCTTCGTCAATATGGCGGTCGTCCTGGGACTTCTTCCGACCAAGGGCCTGACGCTTCCCTTTGTGAGCTACGGCGGCTCGGCGCTCCTCACCGATCTCTTTTGTTGCGGGATACTGCTGAGCATTGCCCGCGGCTCCGCGGCGAGACAATGAGCTCGAAGCTCCTGGTAGTGGCGGGAGGAGGCACGGGCGGCCATGTGCTCGCGGGCGTTGCTATCGCTGAAGCCTGGTGCCGGAATGGGGGCTCGGCGCACTTCGTAGGTGCGCGGGGGGGCCTGGAGGAGAAACTCGTACCCAAGGCGGGCTACCCGCTTCGCCTGCTTCGGCTGGGGTCGCTCAAGGGAGTGAGCTGGAGCCGGCGGGCGCGAACGCTCGCACAGCTTCCGGTCTCGATCCTGGTGTCTGCGTGTTTTCTCGTCTCCCGGAGGCCGACCGCGGTGATCGGGGTCGGCGGTTATGCCTCGGGTCCGCTGGTGCTCGCGGCTCGACTCCTGGGTTGGGCCTGGGGCGCGCGAGTCGCGATCCTCGAGCAGAATTCCGTTCCTGGCCTCACAAATCGAATTTTGGGTCGATTCGCCCATCGAGTATTTTCCGCCTTTCCAGGCGTGGAGGGGAGCTTTCCCGGCAGGGGCGTGGTCGTCACCGGGAATCCCGTGCGCCCG
>CAYJTX010000354.1:0-4145 GCA_964372615.1 uncultured Bacteriovoracaceae bacterium
ATCGGCGAGGAGTCGGACGGCACGGCGTGTGGTTTCGAGGTGCATGAAGTTTCCTTCGTGAACGACGGCTTCCGGCATCCCATCAATGAGCGCGTCGATCTGTCGGTCCAAGGGACACGTCTGACTGTTTTCCATTTACCGATTCTAGATCGCCAAACGGGCGCCGTGTCCTGGGAGAGGGACTGGCTCACGGGCGTAATCGCCGGGACAAGCGGGCAGATGTCCGTGTCGATACGGATGGATCACTCCAGCGGAAGCCATGGTCCGGTGGAAGTACTGGTATCCACGAGGGGTGTCGCTGGAGAGCGGCTGACGAAGACATGCCGAAATATCAGGTTCGGGTCCGGCGACCGGTAATGGTGCCGTCCGCTCCGCGTGGTGCTCCTGCCGATCCCTGGAAGGGCCTGTGGACTGCGGAGCTTCCAGAAGAAGACGTCGAAGCCGTAGTCAATCGCGTGGGCGCTCGCTGGGAAGCACTTCGCGGAGCGAAGCTCTTTCTGACGGGAGGTTCTGGTTTTTTCGGCGGCTGGCTGCTTTCGACGCTACGGCTTGCCGACAAGAAATATGGCTTAGGCGCAGACGTCCTGGTGCTGGCGAGAGACGAAGAGAGACTCAAGAGGCACCTTCCGGCCGGAATTTCGGGCTGGAGCAAGCTGCGAATCGCGAAGGGTGACGTCAGGACCTTCGAGTTTCCCCGAGCTGCGATCACGCACGTCATTCATGCGGCGACTCCCGCGAGCGCGCAGTTGGCGACTCGAGGTCCGATCGAAATCGCGGATACTGCCGCCTTGGGGACGAGACGAGTGCTGGAGTTCGCCCAGCAAGCTGCCAGCCCCGACGGCTGTCGCGTTCTCTTGACAAGCTCGGGCGCGGTTTACGGACAGCAGTCGCACGACGTGCGGGGCATCAACGAGAGCTGCCTCGGCGGTCCCGATACAGTCGTGGCGTCGTCGAGCTACGGCGAAGCGAAGCGCATGGCCGAAGCTTGGTGCGCGGCATTCGCCACCGAGCGTGGACTGGATATCAAGATCGCTCGTTGCTTCGCATTCTCGGGACCGAGACTGCCTCTCGACCTTCATTACGCCTTCGGGAATTTCCTAGCCGACGGGCTGTCGGGTCGCCCGATTTCCGTCAAGGGCGATGGAACCGCGGTTCGATCGTACCTCTATGCAGCCGATCTCGCGGAATGGCTTTGGGTCATCCTTTTTGATGGCAAATCGATGCGTCCGTACAATGTCGGCTCCGAAATGGAGATATCAGTGGGAGACCTCGCTGGAGCGGTAGCGCGGCAGTTCGGAGTTGAGGCGCGGATTGCCGGCGTGGCGGCGGTTGGCAGGCCCGTGGAGCGCTACGTGCCCTCGACTGAGCGCGCCCGGGTGGAACTCAACTTGTCGGAGCGCACGTCCATTGGAGAGGCGATTCGCAAGACTTCTGAGTGGTGCCAGGCAGCGTTGCGGAGCTCCTCATGAGCCGACGGAGAGGGGGGAGCCGGGAGAGAACGTCAGCGGGTCTCTCGGGCAGAGGCTGGGTCGTAGATGTGCTCAGAAACCTCGCGACCGCGCTGATCGCGTTCATCCTCTTTTTCGGTAGCGCAGAGGTGTTGGTGCGATCGCTTTGGCAGCCGAGCGAGTCGCTAGACACTGAGTATGTCAACGAGCTGGATCCGCAGAAAAGGAAGGTCAGGCTTCCGGTCAATGCGGGTGGACTGGGCTGGGCCGTGGAATACAGCATGACGCAGATTCCGGTGCTCTTTAACGACCCGGAGTTCATCTTTCGAGTGAGGCCGGATGCCGAGGGTGCGGAAGACTATCGCGGAATCAACAGTCTGGGATTCCGTGGAAAAGAGTTCGATCTGGGACCGCGCAGGAATCGTGAGCAGCGGATTATCACTCTGGGGGACTCCTGTACCTTTGGCTGGAACATCAAGGTACAGGAGGAGACCTGGCCATGGAAAGTCGCGGCCAAGGTCACCGAGAAGTTCGCCATACCCAGCGTGACTTACAACCTCGGACAGCCCGGTTACAGCACGACCCAAGGTCGAATGGTCTTCGAGAGCTGGTTTGATCGAATTGATCCGGATGTGGTGGTCCTCTACTTTGGCTGGAACGACGTTCGTGAGAGCCCCTTGCTTACAGATGCTCAAACTATCCAGGCCCTGAAAGTCGTGAACAGTACCTGGGTCACTGTCCTGCGGTCCCTGCGATTCTACCTGCTCTTTGAGCATTGGGTCTCAGGCGTCTTCAAAGCTCGAGTCGCGCGGAGTCGCGAGGGTCGGGGGGGTGCTTCGGGGTTCGTGAGAGTGCCGCTTCCTGAAATGATCGGCAACCTCGAGGCGATGTACCGAAAGTCTACGCAGGCTGGAGCCAAGGTCGTGATTATTTTACCGCCGTGGGCTCAGGCCGCGCCTTGGGTCGGAAAGCTTCATAACGACGAAATCAAGAAAGTCTTCGAAGGGCGTGCGGCGATGCCGGCCCTGGCGAAAATTCAACACACGAGCCCGGGCGCCGCGGATTATTACGTTGAAGACTTTTACCATCCCAACCAGAGGGGTTCGGAATACATCGCGGAGGAGCTTGCCAGCGAGATAGGCGCTTACAGGAAGGCGAAATAGGCTGAACCAGCTCGCCGGCCCCCCTCCGAGGAGAGGGGCCGGCGGGACTTCGGAGAATCAGCGATGGCGTGCTGATCTTTCAGTTGTCGGGAGCGAGCTTCTGCCGCAGTCCCTTGGCGATTCGCTCCTCGATCACCTTGGGGCTATCGCCGAGGGCGTCGCTGAGTTCGCGGAAAAGGAGTCGAGCCACCGTTTCATGGAGGCGCACGACTTCGGCGGGGGGCACGATGTGCCTGTTCCTGACCACGTAGAGAAAACTGTAGGCCTTTGCCAGTCCGGTTCCTCCCTCCGATCGGATGAGCGCCTCAATTTTAGGGTGCACCGTGCTCCAAGACTCGGACGGCTGAAAAAAGTACTCTCGGCTCGTGAGAATCGAGAGTGCGGCTTCGGCCTGCTCGCGCTGAATCGGATTTCGCAGACCTCGATCCTTCGCGGACGTCACAGGCAGCCAGATCGCAGGCTCCTGGCGGGTCGATCGTGACAGGGCGGATTTCAGAACCTCAAGCTTGTAAAAACGGATGGCCTCGCCGTCGATTGTCCGGGTCTCGACCGCGAGGACCGTGCACTTTCCGTGGAGCGCGTAGACGACCGTCGATCCCGGCTTGAACTCGCCAGCGGGCAACTGTTTCTGGGGCGCTTCCTGTGTTCGTGTAGGAGTTTCGGGAGTCTGCGTTTCCATGCGGTGTCCCTCCGGTCGCCCTTCCTGGCGGCCCATCTTAGTTTCAAGCGAGCAGTGAACTCGTTCATCGCGAGTCTTAGGGCCATGAGTAGTCGCGAGCGTTCGGCTCGACGGCTCGGGCACTCAATCCCCTGTTCAGCGATTGAGTCAAGCAATGGGCGAAAAACCGCCGAGAGGACTCCCTGCGCTTTCTCTCCCCGACTACTGAATCAAGGCTAACATTGGCTACAAGGTGCCTTCAACGTCGGATTCTGAATAGTTCTTGATTATTTGCTTGCCTCGGCTCGGATTCCTGAGGAATGATCGCGCCTATTATGGGTAAGGGAAGAAAGCGCTCAATTCAAAAGATGAAGAACCGGACTCGGCAGAAGGCCAAGAAAGCCCGTGCGCGAAAGCGTCGCGAAGCAGTTCGAAAGTCCAGACTTTCCTAATTAAATTAGGCCTATGACACATGTGTCATTTTTCACTTCTTTTTGCTTGACCAAATAAATCAGGCATTGATACTCTGCTTTGGAGAGAGTGTGGACCAGGCGGGTCCCCAGGTTGTCGGAAACGGACTGCCGATAACCGAGGGCCCAGGCTGGAACCGTGGAAGTTGAGTGGTTGAGCTAAGTGCAGTGCGTTGTCGTCCGTATCTCAGTTCTCCCCCACCTATCCCCGATCTCCAGCCCACCCCCTGGTCTTTCTGACTCGCTGCGAGCCGGCTCCCATTCAGTTTCGAGCAGGCGAGTCAGTTGAAAGTGGATTGAGAGAGGAAATCGATATGTTGGTCCGTTGTGGATGGTTCATGCGGAAATGGATGCGGATCCTTTTGTCAGCGCAGCTGGTGGCGTTTAGCGTCGCTTCAAGCTTCCC
>CAYJTX010000355.1:0-2289 GCA_964372615.1 uncultured Bacteriovoracaceae bacterium
GCGGCTCACGAAATTTCCGGCCGCGTTGTTGACCAGGCCGCTGATCCCGCCGCGCTGCCAGATCTCACCGACCAAGCGGTCGACGGACTCCGGATCGCGCACGTCGCAGCTCACGCACTGCACGTCGCGCCCGTGCTCGCGCCTGACGGCGTCTGCGGTCTCGCGAAGCGGCTCCTCGCGGCGGCCGCAGATCACCGCATCGGCGCCAAGCTCAGCGAAGCGCATGACCATCGCGCGACCGAGGCCCGTGCCGCCGCCGGTGACCAGAATTCTCTGTCCCTTGAGCAGGTCTTCTTGAAACATGCCGCCTATTTCACGGCAGACGGGCGGCGGTGTCTAGCTAATCTTGCGCGGAGAGAGCGTCGAGCGGCTGGGTCCCTGCGCCGAGCTCCGGCTCGCCGATCAGGTGGGGAGCTGACCCTCCATGCGCAGAGGCCGGGCTGTCGGGCACCTCGCAGCGCACGCGGGCGGTCGACCGGCATTGAATGTCCTGGGACCCATACGCGCCACCGCAGGCCGTAACCGGGTCATACTCGCGTTCGACGCTTCCTCTTTGCCGGGTGCACTTGTAGCGCGCATCCTCGCGAGCCTCGCGTTCGGCCTCCTTCCGGGCGTCGCTTTGGGCGCCCGAGGGGTTGCAGCTGTGCGCATAAAAGGGCCCCCAGCGGTCAAGGTCACAAATGGGCGCGGAGCCAGAGCCCCGCCCCGTGAGGGTCACGCGGTGGGTGGCGACCGAAGGGGAAAGACCCGCGTTCGCGACTTCACCCGAAACGTCGTAGGACTCGGGCGGGCCCGCGGCATGGGCGCCGACAGCGATCATTAGAAGAAGGGAACTCATCGACAACAGGGGTCCAACTCTCATCGGGCCAGGGATTTGCAAGCTCAGGACCACAGAACCCCATGCCCCTGAAACCCTGGACTGACCGGAGAATCCGGCCTCATCGCCGCCTAGACACCGTCAAGGTCTTGGACACCCGTCTGTCCGTCGCAGGGGTTTTTCGCTCGTCCCTGCTTCTGGTCCTGGGCGCGCTCCCGCAGCCCGCCGCCGCCTCGGCCCCGGATCAACAGGCCTCCTCGAATCCGTGCCAGCGCATCCAGTTCCGCTACTCCGAAAGAATCGAGTCCCAGGGATTCCTGGGCACGCTTACGCCCGACGCGAGCACGGAGCCCGTCGCCTCGGCCCTTCGCAGGGAGATCGAGGAAGGCTGGCACCTCTACCGCGGCGAAGGCCCCCCGCGGCCCGTCCCCTACTACCGCCCGAGCGAGACACCCATTCGACTCTCCGAGCTGTGCGAGCTCGCAACCCGCTGCGGGAAGCGGACGCTCTCCTTCGCCTGCGTCGGCGACACTGAGATCGCCTCGGGCACCGGGATGAGAACTGTCCTGATTCCCGTGCACCGCGAGGTGAATGGCGAGTGGGTACGCGTCTTTCCGGCGGACGCTCCATCCGAGTGGGAATCGTTCGACTGGCGCGAGGCGCGCCTGCTCGGCCGCTGCTTCATCTCGACGTCAGCCTCCGACGACTGGGACGAGGTCGTGGCCAGCCGCTGGAACAGGGCCGACGAAAGCACCTACGTGGGCGACTTTGACAAAGAAGGCGATCGCTACAACGCGCTCGACGAACCCCTCATACGGCGTCAGGTCTATCGCAAGCTGATCCACGACGCTGTGGGCGAGGCCGTCGAGTCAGGCTGCCCCGGCGAGCGTAGGCCAGGGTCGCGCGGCCCCGGGCCCGGGCCCGACATCACCGTAGACCCTTCCTGCGCCCCTCCCCAGCCGCCGGACCCGCTCGACGTATTCTGGGCGCAGGAGGCCGCGAAGGAAGCGGATCGGCCCCCCGGGCCGGGTCACCCGTTCAAGTGGAGCGACCTCTGGAATCTCTTCTGAGCCGGCTGGACTCGCGCGAAGCGCCCTAGGGTACCCGCTGTGGGCCGATCCGTTTCGTTCGGCTAGTTCTGGACCTGCTTGAGATCGCGGCTGTGCTCGACGGAGTACTGGATGAGCCCCGGCTTGTAGAGCAGCGTCGCGCCGACGAGGGTCTGGTCAGTGACGTCTTTGTCACCCGGCAGCTGCACGCGCATGGAGACGAGCCCGCTCCGCAGCTCGGTCTTCCAGACTCGAAACTGGGCGTCGACCCCGAACAGGCTCATGCGGCTGGCCTGGCTGGTCTGGTCCGACCACCGGCCTCTGTAGAACGATACGCCTCCGCCCAGGCGATTGAAGAACTTGACCTGTGCCCTGCCGCCGAAAGCCTTGTCGCGGTAATTGTCGGCCTGGATGGCCAGGTCA
>CAYJTX010000355.1:2299-4113 GCA_964372615.1 uncultured Bacteriovoracaceae bacterium
TCCCCTCACCGGCAGGAACGGGCACCAGACGGTCGGCGGACTTCCGCCGCTTGTCCCCCTCATGGGTGAGCTGGATCGAGGCTGAGCAGCCCTAGAAGCGGACTGCCGCGCAGGACGAGCACCTGCCCGGGCGTGAGGCGCGTGCCGCCTCCGCGGTCCATGAGGTTTCCTTCGCCGGGCCGGGTGTCGTCGATCGGATCCGTCACGACCACTCCCGAACGGCCTTGGCCCGTCACGTGGGAGAGCCCGAGAAAGTGGCAGACCTCGTGCGCGATCGTGCGCGCGACGGCCGGGGTGCCGGCGGCGAGCGACGCAAAGACGCCGAAGTAGCGATGAGAGGGATCGAACGGGCCGGGGGACCCCAGGCTGATCCCCGAGAAGCCTTCCATCGCGTCGACGAGAAACACGTTGAGCGCGCCCGCGACATTCGGCACGCCCCTCACGGCCAGATCGTGAACCATCGCGACCGCCGGACTGAACGGATGCTCCTGCGGCTCGCTGAGCCCGGAAAGAACGGAGTAGGGAGAGTCGGCCACGCGAAGGGCCGGCTCGAAGCGCACGCGCAGACCTGCCGGCTCCAGGATTCGGGCGACCTCAGCCTGGAGCGCGCCTAGAAATGGGGTGACCTCCGGGCTCGTGACGGACGGGTCGAATACTCGGGAGTGACTCACGAGGCGCAGCCGAAGCACTGTCGCCCCGTCGTCCGGCGTCGCGCGAAAGATCACGCGAACCTTCCCGGTTCCCCGGGCGTCGGACGCGACACGGAGGCGGATCGTCCCGGCCACAATCGGCTGGCCCGGCTGATTTGGAAGTGTCAGCACTGAAGTCCCCAGGCGGAGCACTTGATGCAGCTTGCCGGGCATCCGGCTGAGCTCCTCATCAAAATAGAGCCGCGCCATCTCGCCTCCCAGCGTGGACAGGCGGCGGGGGTCCAGGCCCACGAGATCGGATCCCCCTGATTCCAGGGAAGCGAGTGCATAGAGCCGGTCGTCATCCCCTTCCACGACGACCGTGAAGGAACGGGTGCCTTCGGGAACCCGCAGCTCCACCGGGGCCGAAACGCCTCGGCTATCCAGGGTCGTTTCGACCACAAAGTCCCTGGGAGCGCCCTCCTCAGGCTGACCCTTGGGGCGCCCCATGGCGATTGCAAGACCTTGAAAGCAAGTGATAAAAACCACTAGCGCGAACACTCTTCTCATGAGGCTTCTCTTCCGATCTGCCGAGGCACTCTCCAATCCCCGTGCCAGCGGCAATCATGAAATTGCTAAAGATACCGCCTCCCTGGTCCGAAACGGGAGATGAGAACCTATGAGGCCTTCTGGCATCCTCCCATTCTCCATTCTCATCGTCCTGACGACCGGGGCCCTTTCCTGCTCCTCGGGGCAGAGCACCTCGCACAGCGGTGAGGACGAATCGGCGGGAACGGACGGCTCCTACGGAGGCGGGGCCTGGAGCGGAAGCTCGGGCACGGTCGACATCCAGAGAGAACCCATCGAGAAAGATGGCGCGCTCCTCAACGCGTTCGCCTTCGTCCGCAAGAAAGGCGAGACCTGGGAAGGGATGTCGCAGTCGATCTACGGCATGCCCGAGCGCGCCCAGCAGCTGAAGAAGTGGAACGCCGGAACGCGGCTCTCTCCGGGAAACGCAATCTACTACAACTCGCCCAACCGGCCGACCGACCGAGCGATGAAGGTCCAGACCGAGGACATGGGACAGGCGCTCGGGTCCTATGAAGTGAAAAAGGGCGACACGCTCTCGAAGATCGCCCAGCAGCTCTACGGAGAGCTCAGAAGCTGGCGCGAGGTTTCGGCCCT
>CAYJTX010000356.1:0-4104 GCA_964372615.1 uncultured Bacteriovoracaceae bacterium
CGACGCCGGGGCTTGGAAGGATGGAAAGCACGAATCCCTGTGGGGAGCAGCCCCTTCTTCCCTTCGAGTCTTGTAACCTCGGTTCGCTGTCTGTTCGATCGTACGTTCGCGGGAGAGAGATAGACTGGGGGGCGCTCAGGAGGGATGTGCACCTCGCCGTCAGATTTCTGGACGGCGTGATCGACGTGAACGTGTTTCCAGTGGAAGCCTGCGGCAAGGTGACCCGGGCAAATCGCAAGATTGGGCTAGGAGTTATGGGATTCGCTGATCTTCTCCTTGAGCTCGGGCTGCCGTACGGATCCGAGGATGCGCTCTCGCTCGGAGAGCGGATCATGAGCTTCGTCGACCGGGAAGCAAAGCGCGCTTCTGCGCGTCTTGCGGCTGAGAAGGGTCCTTTCCCGAGCTGGCGGGGGTCCCTCTGGTTTCGACTCGGGTACCCACCCCTAAGAAACGCGACAGTTAGCACGGTCGCGCCGACGGGGACGATCAGCATGATCGCGGGAGTCTCGAGCGGAATAGAGCCGATTTTCGCGTCTCGGTTCGTCCGAAACGTACTGGATGGGCGCCAACTCGAAGACGTCCATCCTGAGGTCAGGAGGGCACTCGAAAAGAAGGGAGTCCCGGAATCCGACGTGAGCGACGCGGCTGCCGAGAAGGCACTGGGTCCAGTCTGGTCGCCGGCGCACGCCGTGTCTATCGAGGGCCACATCAAGATGCAGGCGGTGTTTCAAAGGCACGCAGATAGCGCAGTTTCCAAGACCGTTAATCTTCCCGAAGAGAGTACGAGCGGTGACGTGGCCAGAGCCTACCGTCTTGCTTACCGCCTCGGGTGCAAAGGTATCACGATCTACCGCGACAGGAGCCGACCGACACAGGTTCTCGAGGCGCGCAGCTTAGAGTATTGCCCGAGCTGCTAGAACCCAATAGGATTGCCCACTTCAGTAGCCCCGCGCAGTTGAGTCTCCACGCGCTCCTCTTCTCCCGGTGCAGCCACAGCCGGTCTGAATTTGTTGACCCTTCGATTCTGGCACAGCCCTCGCCCTAACGTCTGATCGGAGGCTCGGCGCCGCCTTCGGCGGCCAGAAACCCGGCTAACAGGTGCAGATATCCCCTGTGATGCGCGCCGGGGCCTCTTGGGGGCTACTTCGCGGGCATCGAGATGCAGTTACATCACTTCTTTCTGGCGCCGAACGTGATCCCGATCATCGCCTGTACCTCAGTGTATCGATCCAGGTTCCCCGGATCCTCGAGGCTGTAGAGATACCGGCCGTCCACGACAAAGGCGGAGCTTCCGCCGAGGGGCAAGCTGAATTGGAGATTCCCGAGAAGACCACCGTCAGTGTCATTCCCGCTTTCGAGAGATAGGCCATAGTAACCTCCTACCCCGAGCGAAATCACTCTTCCGAGCCACAACCTGAATAGTCCCGGAGCCTGCAGGTTTTTCGAGGTTGATGTGGAGTCAGTGCCGCTAACTGTAACCGTGGTTCTAAGCGACTGGTACAGGGCGCCCAGCTCAAGACCGAATCTGGACGAAAGCGGAAACTCGACCAAGAGTCCGCCCTGGTAGCCGATTGCCGGTTTCAGAGTCGAAAAACCGGCGCTGACTGAAGATGGGGTCAGAGGCTTATTGACCCCACCCAAGACTGAAAACTGCGCAGCCCAGGTTTCTGGAGGAAGGAGGATGACCGCTGCGGCCATGATCGACGCCATTCTTCTTGTTTTCATCAGTGGATTCCTTCGCGCGAAGCGCTCCATGTTTACGTTCGCCGCGGCAAAAGGTCTCGCCAGGACGGACGGTCACCACTCTTACCCCTGATTCAGGTATTATTCGATCAATCCGCTCCTAACGCAAGTGAGTGCCTTAGCGTCAAGAACTCATCAGTCGACGAAGGCCTTCAGGAGCTTCGCGCGCGAAGGATGCCGGAGCTTGTTGACCGTCTCGATCATGTGGACCGGGATGCGGATCGTGCGGGCCTGGTCGGCGATCGCCCGCATGATCGCCTGCCAGATCCTCCACGAGGCGTTCGAGATAGACCTCCTCGTCGACGTCTCGGATGACGTCTTTCACCTTACCCGGCAGGACGTGAGGAGCATCCGCCGGTGCAGCTGTTCCTCCACTCGGTTCGATTTATCTTACCGTCCGGATACGGTGCCCGTTCTCTTCGCTCACGATGAGAGTCTCCGACTCGAGGTCATAGACCAGATCGATCGGCCGTTTGAATTGCGACTCGGTCAATGAACCGTCTAGATCGCCCTCAACGCCCGTTCCCGCCAGGGTGCTTACTGCCCCGTCCCGGGTGATCTTCCGGATCCGATGGTTATTGCGATCGGCTACGAAGATCTCGCCACCCGCGCCAAGCGCCAGCCCTGTCGGATTATTGAACTGGCCCTGCGTCGCGCTGCCGTCGGCATAGCCCGCGCTTCCGTTCCCGGCAATCGTGAGGACCATCCCGCTCTGAGTGAGCTTTCGGATGCTGTGATTGAGCTGATCGGGAACGTAGTAGTTACCCATGCCGTCGCCCTTGATGTTGTACGGCTGATTGAATCGGGCTTCCCCGCCGGTTCCATCGATGTTTCCGGCTGTACCATTTCCAGCAGGTGTCGTGACCACCATCGTCTGGAGGTCAATCTTGCGGATCGCATGGTTGAGGTAATCGGCGACCAGAAGGCTCTTCCCTTCCGGGTCCAGGGCAACGCCATAGGGCTGCCTGAACTGGGCTTGCGCCGCCGGGCCATCCGTGAATCCGGCCACGCCCGTGCCTGCGAGCGTCGTGACTGCTCCGGCGGCGTCGATCCGGCGAATTCGATGATTGTCCCGATCCGCGACGTAAACGGTCCCGTCCTGCGCAGCAACGACCGCGATCGGCTGATTGAACGCCGCGGCGAGACGGTTGCCGTTGGCGAATCCCGGCTGTCCACTCCCCGCGATGGTCCTCACATCCAATGACTCAGGGTCGAACGTACGGATCTGATGGTTACCGCGATCCGCGAAATAGATCAGCCCGGAGCGATCCCGTGCGATTCCGTGCGGTCGGTTCAGCAGCGCCGCCGCGCCCACTCCATCGACCGCCCCCGGGCGGCTTGCCCCTGCGGAAGTTGAAACCGACGAAAAACTCGGAGGCGTCACTTCCGCGACGGCTCCACAATTCGCAGCCGCGCTCAGAGCGGGTTGCGCCAATGGGATCAAACCTAGAAACATCAGTCCGATTTTGTTCATGGGATACCTCCTTAAAGTGTCCTAGGGAGGTAACTACGCCCGGCGGGCGCCCCGCGCCTCTGAAGAGGTCCTGAACAAATAGTCAGGAAACGACGTGCTCCCGAAATACCCGTCGAGTCCTCAATGACGGTGGTCCCGTGCTCCACAAGGCGAGCTTCTTGATCTCGTCCAGGAGCCTGCCTCGAAGGATCACGAAGAATCCCGAAGAATGACGAACGCCGCGGGGGGTTCCAAGCAAAACCCCGCCCCGTGCTACCCTAATGCTACCCAAGACACGACACGGGCGAGCGCCCGGAGGCCTGAATTGCCTGGAAATGGCGAAATCTCGCTTGGTCTCGCGGTAGTTATAAATGGAGCGGGTGAAGGGGGTCGAACCCTCGACCTCAAGCTTGGGAAGCTCGCGCTCTAGCCAACTGAGCTACACCCGCGTGGAAAATTCGTTCGCACGTTATCTGAACTCGCTCGGTGCCTCAACCCAATGATTCGTGGTAACGGCGGATCTGATGGAATGGGATGTCGTAGTTATCGGTGGAGGCCATGCAGGCTGCGAGGCGGCTCATGCGGCCGCGAGGCTCGGATGTAAGACGGCGCTTGTCACACTGAGGCGAGAGCGCATTGGCTTCATGTCCTGCAATCCGGCGATGGGTGGGCTTGCAAAGGGCCAACTTATCAAAGAAATCGATGCGTTGGGCGGACTAATGGGGATGAATACCGACAAAACGGCCATCCAGTACCGTCAGCTCAATTCGACCAAAGGGCCCGCGGTGCGATCGTCTCGGGCCCAATGTGACAAGGCGCTCTACGCGACCCGAATTCAGGACCATCTCGCCACTATTTCAGACCTGACGATTCTCGAAGCCGAGGTGGTGGATCTGGTTCTTAACCGA